>NZ_JCACKR010000115.1:0-39467 GCF_059505485.1 Stenomitos rutilans | reverse complement strand
AACTTGAAAGGTCATGTTGGCTAACTTCGTTCTTATTTCCCGACAGCTCTAATGCCTGAGGTGAATTTGGTGTCGATGATGGATGTCATTATGGTCATCCTCACTTTTTTCATCATCATTTCCATGACGTTGAGCGATTTTTCAATCTGTGAGTGTGCCGCTACCCAGAACGGACAATGCCAGCAAAGAAAAGTCGCCTGATCCAATGCTGGTGGGCTTGAATAAGCAGGGACAGATTCTACTCAAAAATCAGACAGTGAGTGAAAAAGAATTGGCTCAACAAGTTGTGGCATATTTGGAAAAGCACCCAAAAGGTGCCATTGTGCTGCGAGCCGACAAACAATTGACGTATGAAAAAGTGGTGCAGGTTTTTAGTGCTGTGCAATTAGTGGGTGGCGATCGCGTTTCGCTAGCGGTTGAACAATAAACCATCGACGAAAAGGCACCTGCCGTGAAAGCGTTTTGCACGCAACGATTGGCTTGCTTGCAAATGAATCGTGCTCTAAACGTAACTTAATGTTCGTAAGCGTCCATTGGTGGGCAGGTGCAGACAAGGTTGCGATCGCCATAGGCCTGATCAATGCGTCCCACCGCCGCCCAGAATTTGTTGTCTCGCGTCCAGGTGGTTGGATAAGCCGCTTGTTCACGAGTGTAGGGACGATCCCATTCGTCTACCATCAGCGCAGCAGCGGTATGGGGTGCGTGTTTGAGGAGATTATTCTGACGATCGACCGTGCCCTCTTCGATCGCGCGGATCTCTACTCGGATAGCGATCATGGCATCACAGAAGCGATCGAGTTCCTGCTTCGATTCGCTTTCGGTCGGTTCTACCATGATGGTACCTGCCACAGGCCACGATACTGTAGGCGGATGGAAGCCGTAGTCAATCAGCCGTTTGGCAATATCATCCACTTCAATCTCAGCCGTCTTTTTAAACTGCCTCAAGTCCAGAATACATTCGTGGGCAACCAGGCCATGTTTACCTTTGTACAGCACTGGGTAGTGCCCCTCCAGCCGTTTAGCGATGTAGTTTGCATTCAAAATGGCAATCTGCGTGGCTTTGGTCAGCCCTTCGACACCCATCAACGCGATATACGCCCAGGAAATGGGGAGAATGCTGGGGCTACCCCAGGGAGCTGCTGATACGGCACCAACGCCCTGTTTGCCACCCACCTGCACGATCGGATGCTTAGGCAAAAAGGGCGCCAGATGAGCTGCCACGCCGATCGGCCCCATGCCAGGGCCACCGCCACCGTGAGGAATGCAAAAGGTTTTGTGCAAGTTCAAATGACACACATCTGCGCCAAAGTCACCGGGACGACACAACCCCACTTGCGCGTTCAGGTTGGCACCATCCATATACACCTGTCCACCGTTGGCATGAATGCACTCGCAGATCACCTGAATGCTTTCCTCAAAAACCCCATGCGTGGAGGGATAGGTGACCATCAGCGCGGCAAGATTGTCCCGATGCTGTTCGGCTTTGGCCTTCAGGTCTGCAACATCGATATTGCCGTCGCGATCGCATGCCACAGCCACAACCTTCAGCCCAGCCATCACAGCGCTTGCAGGATTAGTTCCATGCGCCGACTGGGGAATTAGGCAAATGGTACGATGCCCTTCGCCCCGTTGTTCGTGATATTGACGGATCACCAGCAGCCCGGTGTATTCGCCCTGAGAGCCTGCATTCGGTTGCAGTGAGATGCCCGCAAAGCCCGTGATTTCTGCTAGCCAGTGTTCTAGCTGCTCAAAGAGTGCCTGGTAGCCGTGGGTTTGATCCAGCGGTGCAAAGGGATGGATTTGCCCAAACTCTGCCCAGGTGATTGGCAACATTTCGGTTGTGCCATTGAGTTTCATGGTGCAGGAGCCAAGGGGAATCATCGCGGTTGTCAGCGATAGATCTTTGGACTCCAACCGATGCAGGTAGCGCAACAGTTCCGTCTCGGAATGGTAGGTATTGAAGACGGGGTGTGTCAGGTAGGACGTAGAACGCAGGAGGGAGGCTGGAAGCAGGGAACGAGATGATGCTGTCAGCAAATCTTCTGGGGTAAAGTGGGTCACTTCTGCGCCTGCAAACACTTGAAAAAGTGCCAGCAGATCATCGGACGAAACGGTTTCATCCAGCGCGATCGTGAAGGTGTGGGCATCCAGTTGCCGCAGGTTGATCTGGTGAGAATGGGCGCGTCGGATTACTTCGGGCGCTTTGCCGTCTGGAACCGTTACTCGCAGTGTGTCGAAGCAGGGTTCGGGACTGGGCGCATACCCCAACCGCCGCAAGCCCTCTGCCAGAATCACCGTGAGATGATGCACCCGATCGCCAATCCGTCGTAACCCGTGAGGCCCGTGATACACCGCATACATACTCGCCACGATCGCCAGTAGCACCTGAGCCGTACAAATATTGCTGGTGGCTTTGTCGCGCCGAATATGCTGTTCACGGGTTTGCAGCGCCAACCGCAACGCAGGTGTGCCATGCACATCTTTAGAAACTCCAACCAATCGACCGGGCAACTGGCGTTTGAAGGCATCCTTAGTGGCAAAGTAAGCCGCATGAGGGCCACCGTAGCCAAGCGGTACGCCAAACCGTTGCGTGTTGCCGATCGCAATATCCGCGCCAAATTCTCCTGGTGGCATCAGCAACGTTAGGCTGAGCAAATCGGCAGCAACGGTGACTAGAGCGCCAGCGGCATGGGCGCGATCGCAAAACTCTCGATAGTCGTAAATCGCTCCATCAGTAGCCGGATATTGCAGCAGCACACCAAACACGGGTTGGTCAAACTGAAAGGTGCGGTGATCGCTCACAATCACATCAATGCCTAACGGTTTGGCGCGAGTTTGGACAACGGCGATCGTTTGAGGATGGCACGCTTCAGACACCCAAAAGGCATTGGCTTTTGTCTTGCTCACGCCATAGCTCATCGCCATTGCTTCAGCGGCAGCGGTTGCTTCGTCTAGCAGAGACGCATTCGCAATTTCCAATCCTGTCAAATCGGTCACCATTGTCTGGAAGTTGAGCAGCGCTTCCAAGCGTCCCTGAGCGATTTCGGGTTGGTAAGGGGTGTACTGGGTATACCAGCCTGGGTTTTCGAGAATGTTGCGCTGAATGACGGGTGGCGTGATGCAGTTGGAGTAGCCCATCCCGATGAAGGAGCGGAAGACGTGATTCTCCTGCGCCATTTCCTTCAGTGATGCCAGCAGTTCGTATTCGGCTTTGCCAGATTCCAGCCGCAGCGGCTTCCGTAGGCGAATGCCACGCGGTATGGCGGCATCCATCAAAGCCTCCAGACTATCAAAGCCGATCGCGGCTAGCATCTGGTCAATGTCAGCGTCTCGCGGCCCAATGTGGCGATCGGCAAACGTATCGGTGTAGGCGAGTGGGGAGTGGGGAGTAGAGAGTGGGGAGTGGGGAGTAGGGGAGAACACAGACGTGTCTAGCCGTTTGAACTCAATGCCATTTTGATCAGGATTCTTACTCACGCTGGCTTGGGACGGTTCTAGCATAGACGACTCTGGCTGTGGTTTCTAAGCAAAAAGCGTGGTGCTCGATCGTGATGTGTAGCATCATCTACACACGCTACGACAGACCACCTTCATATTCTGCAATATCTGAGCAAAAAAATTCCCCCTTACTCCCCTTCGACCTGCTCACGATACTCATCTGCCGAAAGTGCATCATCCAACTCGCCCGGATCATTCACCCTTACCTTAAGCAGCCACCCTTCACCATAGGGATCTTCAGCTAACTGCTCTGGTGCGTCGATGAGGGGCGAGTTGACTTCGATAACCGTGCCCGTCACGGGAGAGTTAAGGTCTTCTACTGCTTTGACCGATTCGACGGTGCCAAACTTTTCGCCTTTTTCCAGCGCATCGCCCAGTTCCGGCAGTTCTAAGAACACAATGTCACCCAGTTGATCCACCGCAAAGGCGCTAATGCCGATCGTGGCAATTTCTCCTTCCAAACGGGCGTATTCGTGCGAGTCCAGGAATTTAAAATCACCAGGATAATCAAAAGCCATGTTGTCTCCTTGGATTCAGATTAGCTATTAGCGGTCAGCTATAGCGATCCTACTTGAATTCTGTCGATCGATTCAGCTTCAATCGATTAGCTTGAAAAATCTAAGCGGCTTGTTGGCCTTTTGAGTCTTGAATCAACCCAATCGATCATCGCTAACAACCAACAACTAACAACTAAAGCTGACCGCTGACCGCTAACTAGCTCGTCGATAAAATGGCTTCTTGACCACCGTTGCCGGATAAAGCTTACCGCGAATTTCTACCTCAATGGCTTGTCCAGGTTTCGACAAGGCTGTGGGGATGTAAGCCAGCGCGATCGCATCCCCTAATGTTGGAGACTGAGTACCGCTGGTCACTTCGCCCACAGTCTGCCCATTGTGAAACACTCGATAGCCATGACGAGCAATGTTGCGTCCCTGCATTTGCAACCCCACGAGCCGTCGCTGGACACCTGATTGCTTTTGCTGTTCCAGCACCGATCGCCCGATGAAGTCCCCTTTGCTGTCTAGATGCATCAGCCAACCAAGTCCCGCCTCAAACGGTGTAGTCGTATCATCGATATCCTGCCCGTAGAGCGCCATTGCTGCTTCCAGGCGCAAGGTATCGCGGGCACCTAAACCACAGGGAGTAACCCCTGCATCCAGGAGCGATCGCCACAACTCTACACCGACTGCCGGATCGACCATCACTTCAAAGCCATCTTCGCCCGTGTAGCCTGTGCGTGCCAAAAAGCCCGGTTGTCCCAGCACGGTGCCTTCTAAATGCCCAAACGCTAGCACGGGAGCGAGATCCTCCTGCACAAACGGCTGTAAGCGCTTTACCGCTTCTGGCCCCTGCACCGCTAGCAAGACGTTTGTGGTGGAAACATCCTGAAACGTCAACCGACTGTGATCAAGTTGCTCCAGCATCCAGGTTTTGTCTTTCAATGTGGTGCCCGCGTTGACGATCGCAAACCAGCGCTGTTGCCCTGCTTCATTCAATCCTTGATAGTAAAAGATCAGGTCATCCACAATGCCGCCTTGAGGATTGAGTAGCACGGTGTATTGAGCCTGTCCGGGCTGCAAGCGGCTCAAATCCGACGGCACCAAGGTTTGCAGTTGTTCCACCAGCCGATCGCCCGTCAGCACAAACTTACCCATGTGCGATATGTCAAACATCCCAGCCGTCGATCGCACAGCCTGATGTTCACGGGTAATGCCGCTGTACTGGACTGGCATCTCCCAACCGGAAAAACCAGTCATCCGCGCTTTGAGGCTCATCCCTAAATCAAACAGCGGAGTCCGCGCCAACGGGAGGGGCACATCTGCTGCTGACATTGCTTGCTGGTTGCTGTGAGGCTCTGTCACAGGTTTTGCCTTCCTTGCATGACACCCTTCATCCTAGTTGGCTTTCAACCATGCGGTCAAACGCTAAGCTGGGGTATGACGCTCCGAGGTTTGTGTATGAATCTCTCTCCTGCGCTGCAACGCGCGATCGAACAGATTGCTTCCAGTCAAGGCATTTCAACAGATGAGTTTATCATCCAAACTCTGACAGAGAAGGTCAGTAGCTTTCACAAACCGTCTCCATCCTCAACATCACAGACTGGACTGAGAGATGAGAATGGCATTCTGGTCTTCGGTTCACAGCTTGGCAGAATTTTATTCAGTGATAACTCGAATGCCAAGCCAACCTCGGATGTCGCCTCAGGAGGCCAAGACTTTGATTGAGAACCACCTCCAGTATTTAGAAGCGATCCCATTAGAAACGGCAAATTATCAAGCCGCGATCGCCCAAATGACGGCTCTTAATCTTCCTGGTGGGGGAATTTTTGACGCTTTAATTGCCCAAGCTGCCCTCAAGGTAGCCGCAGACCAAATTTTGACACTCAATCCTAGACACTTCACTCGCCTTGATGCCGCGATCGCACAAATAACTGTGGTTCCTCATACCAATTTGAATTGAAAATGCGACACATCCTGTAGGGGCAAGGCATTGCCTTGCCCCTACCCAACGATTGATCTGTAGCCGTCATTCTTTAAATCGGTATCAGTAATGGAAGTAGCCCAAAAGCCTCTATTGCCTTAGCTTAAATTCATCAAACTTGATGACGTTAGATTTTGGCTCGCGGGTATCAAAGCGATAGCTGCTGATGGTGCCTGTGCCTGTATCGAAGATGCTGAAAGCGGTGATGTCATTACTGGCGATGTAGGGCATGGGCTGCTTCTTGTCATTAAGGAGCGGGGCGATCGTGGGTACGATCGACTCCAAGCCATTAGGATTCCCCGATGCAGCGTACTCTTCCTTGTAGTTTGTGGGTACAACCCGTTTGCGATCGCCCACAAACGCACCATAGGAATTTCCCACATTGGACGTTTCCAAAAAGTGCATCCCACTGGGACTGATAAAGCGATTCCACAGGTGTGAATGCCCATAAAACACCAGTTGCACATTCGCCTTCTCCAATAGCGGCACCACATCGCGAATGATGTAATCGTCCTGCTTAGGATATTCGTAACGAATGGCTTTAGTAACCTGATACTTGAGCGGAGGGGGAGGCGAGTCTTGTGGTGATGGTTGTAGCCCGGCTCGTGCTTGCTGTAAACCTGAGTCCCCGTGTCGCACTTCAATCTCTTCTGTCTCTTTGACTTCCACTGGATCGGTGTAAGCAGGAACGATGTTCTCACCTAATGAATGGGGTGGATGGTGGAACATGACCAGCTTATATTTGGCGTTCTTGAACTCTGGGCTATTGAGTTCCTGTTCGAGCCAATTGTATTGAGGGCTGCCTTTGGCGATCGGTTCAAACAAATGCTGCCCATAGCCCTTTTCCCTGAAGCTGTTAATGTCTTGATCCCGCTCTCGGTATTTTCCCTTTGCATCTGCTGCAAGGCTGGGGGTACGCCAGACGTTGGTGATGTATAGAACGACCAGACGTAGATCACCAAAGGTCTCTGCGTAGTAGCGCTTGCCACCTTGAGGACTCTGGGGCAGCGTGAAAATCTCTTCGTAAGTGTCTGTGTTAAATGAATGGTCTTTCACAAACTCCTTGCGTTTGGCAACCAGTTCCTTCCCGGCGGCGGGGTTGGCACGAACCGTGTTGAGAACGGCATCGTAGAAGGATGTCTCTCCAGCCTGAAGCGGCACCGTGTTGTAAAACTGCTCGTTGAGAGGTTCTTCGGTGGAGAAGCGTCCCATGACTTCGTGGTTGCCGATCGCGGTATACATCGGCGCATGTTGAATGATGGCTCCCCCTTTGTAGCAAGTCTTCACGCCATTTTTTTCTAGCTCATAGCAGGCGCGGCCTTGCAGACCGGGAAAGAGCGAACCGCCGCAGGCATCATCAAACCATTCCGAGGCACGATCGGCGACGTTGATCAAATCTCCGGCAAAGAGGACGAGATCGACCTGCCCGATCGTTTCCACTACTTTTTGCAAGTTTGCTGCCACCATCGGCTTGATCTGATGGTCGGAGGTCAGCAGAATTTTGAGGGGCTTTCCGGGGGACGGTTTCGCCGTTAGAGTATACGTCTCGCTAACCACCGTTGCACCATCTTCGCGCATGCTGGTCACGCGATAGGGCACCCGCCGATCGGGTTTCAACCCTGTGACTTCTGCCTCATGCCGCCAGATGGGGCGTACTGTCACGCGATCGTATTGCTTCGTCAAATGGGAGTCAGCATCCTCGCGAGTGCGGCTTAACTGAGTGGTGTTTGCCGTTACGGTTTGAGTGAATCTATCCCCATACGCCACCGTATGCTTCGTGCCTGCAAAGTCAGTAAACCACACCACGCGCACAGAAGAGTCTGAGGGCAATTGCAAGAATGGCTCTGTGAGAAGGGTTGGTTTGGCAGACATTGCAGGCGTGAGAGTGGAGTACAACAAACCGATTATGACCACTACTGCGGCTAGCAGCAGCATACGACGGGTCAGGCGTTTCAGCATGCATACCTGGGCTACATCAGGAGTAAGAGCGTTGTACTCAAATCATACGCTCAGTGGTTAAGTTATACCGATTTAAAGAATGACGACTACAGATCAATCGGTGGGTAGGGGCAAGGCATTGCCTTGCCCCTACAGGATGCGTCGCATTTTCAATTCAAATTGGTATTACAAGGCTCTTTCATTCCCTTTGGCAGCGAATAGGAACGGATGAAACAGATGATTCTTCACTGCTAACGGATCACCTATCCGCTTCATCTGTTGCCAAATCTGTTGCCAAAGGGCCTCAATTATCACGGTTTGTTAGAGCCGCAGAGTGGCAATCTATTCGATGAGTTTGTTAGTGCACGATCGCAGCACAGCAATCCCTGTACACCGATCAAATCAAGTGGTTGGTGAATCCGAGCGTTTACTAGCAGCAGGTAAACGAGGTCGTTGAGTCTTTGACACTCGTCAGCGAGTCTTTGAACCTCGTCAATGAGTCTTTGAACCTCGTCAATGAGTCTCTAACACTCGTGGTCGAGTCTTTGATACTCGTGGTCGAGTCTTTGATACTCGTTGTTGAGTCTTTGACACTCATTAGCGAGTCTTTGAACCCCGTCAGTGAGTCTCTAACACTCGTGACCGAGTCTTTGAACCTTGTCAGCGAGTCTCTAATACTTGTCGTTGTATGTTAGAGCTTCGCTAATGAGCCGTTCACACAACTCATGGCGCTTTGGAGGCGCGATCGCTCCACACAGGAGTAAGAACAGTTCAATGTTTGAGAGTTGTTTGAGCGCATTCAAATCAATCTTGGTCATCACAACTCCTTGGCTGGTAGAAATGAGCGAGTGAAGCAATTGGTTTCGCAATGTTCTTACAGCGTAGGAGTTGAGCCTGACCGATCGCATGAATCAGATGTCCCAAAATGGTTGATGACTAAAGTCCTGAAAATCGTACTGGACGAGTTGCCGCTATGCCGTTGCGTGTTGATAAAAGGCTTGCATGGCAGCGAACCATTGCTGACGCGATCGCTCCCAGGTGTAAAACATGTGTCCCCCTTCGTAGTGCTGCAAGGTGAGATTCGGCCGCAGTTCTGGGTCAAGTTTCATCAATGCTGCCAGATGATTAGACGCAAAATAGGGCGTAACCAAATCAAAAAAGCCGTGCGTGATGTATACCTGCATGTAAGGATTGAGGGTCATCCCAATACGTAGGTCATCCACTGCACCAATGAAGCCCTGCCTTAACTCGCCCTTAAGATCAAACTTCCAGGCTTTAAAAACTTCGTAGTTGAGCAAGTGATACGACAGATCGGTTTCGATCGCCAACGTATCGCGCAGGTGACTGTTGATGGCACCGGTGAATAAGCGATCGATGCCATCCAGGGTGGGATCGATGCCCTCATAATGGATGCGATCGGGAAAGGGATCGATCGCCGTTAGAGACGCATCATACAGTCCCACAATCCGCTGCTGGTCGCGGAGTAATTCGCGGGCAAAGACTTCGATATCAACCCGTCCGCTTTGCCGTTCTACCAGCGCTAGCGGCAAGCCAATTAACCCAGCAAGCTGTTGATACGCTACCTGCCGTTCATCAGATGTACTCAGATCCCCTGCCGCCAGTAAGGGGATGAGGGTTTTAAGCGCAAACCGTTCAGCCGCCGCTGTGTGGGCTTGCAGATCGCCTGGATTGCCTGCCCACTGAGCGCGATCGTGATGTGCAGCAGAAGCCGCTAGAGAGGGCAGCAGCGTTGCCCAGGAAGTCAGGTCATAATCGCTACCACCCAGCAGGCTAAATTCCAGCGCGGGTGAAATGAGAATGGCACCGGACAGCCCAATGCCAAAGTCTTGCTGCAATTTACGCGCCAGACGAGCGACCCGAAACCCACCGTAGCTTTCACCTGCAATAAAAATGGGCGACAGCCAGCGCTTTTGACGAGACAGAAACCGCTGAATAAACTCACCCAGTGACTTTAGATCGCGCTCGACTTCCCAAAATTCGGTTTCTTTAGGCGTTTTCGAGTCGGTCGAACCCTCCTTCTCGTCGGTCGCTTTGTCAGACGGTAAGCTGCGGCTAAAGCCCGTGCCGATCGGATCGATAAACACCAGATCGGTAAAGCTCAGCCAACTTTCTAGATTGTCTGCCAACTGTACGGGTGGCTTGGGCAGGCTACCATTCTCACCAAACGCAATCCGCGTAGGTCCCAATGCGCCCATGTGCAGGTAGGCAGAGGCCGCACCGGGGCCACCATTGAAGACAAAGGTGAGCGATCGGGGTGCAGTTGTCTCTACAGCAGCGATGTACGCCACATGAAACATTTCGGCAACGGGCTTCTCTTGCTCGTACAAAATCTGCCACTCGGCTGAGACGGTGTAGCGCAGGTCGCCTTGAGGCAATGCCAGGGTATGTTCCGTTTTTGTGCCAGCGCGTGGGATCGGTGGTGTGAGGGTGTCGGTCATAAGAGAGCCAGGGGCTAAAGAATCATCTTTTGTATCCAGACCTCGGAGGTCTTCCAGACCTCCGAGGTCTACATGAAGTGTGACTTCATCCATTCCATCGTAAAACGACCACTTCTTCACGCATTTGTTCATTAGTAGCCGTAGCGATGCGGGTGCGAAAGAGGTCGATCGCCAGTACTTCGTAACCGAGCGATCGGGCGATATCAGCCAAAATCTGACCAGTCCGAATCATGACGCGCAGGTAAGAAGCCTGATCGCCCACCACATAAGCCAGTTGGGCACCGGGACGCAGGATTTGTCGCAGTTCTGCCAGATGTCGTGCCATGCCACCAAAATAGAGCTGGGTCGCGCGAGCGTAGAGTCGTTCAAACCCGCTGGTCTTACCCAACGCCAGTCGTCGAGCCTCAATCTCGTTGGCAATACGCTGGACTTCGACCTGATCGGCCACCCAGCGATCGTCTTCATCAGCCGCATAGACATTTCTGGTGTTTGAGCGCACGAGTCCTTGCTTGAGGGCACGGAGGTCAGCTTTGGTATTGATAAAACCCAGCAAAACGGATTCTAAGCGCGTGGTGCGGGTGTAGTCCTTTTCGTTGGGGTAGGGGGGCGAGGTGATGACCGCATCAATAGAATGAGGCTCCAGCACGTTCACTAATTGGCGCGAATCGGCATGATGGACGATCGCCTCGACGGAAGGATACTGCTGCAATTCCCGTAAATCCTTCGCCATAGTCTCGATCGCCTCCAACCAATGCTCAACCACGGGTGCATCAACCTTGGCCCGTCCTACACCCACTTCAGGGCCAAAGTGCAAATTGCTAATCGAATTCACAATGGCTTTGGCTAAGGCCAACCGCTCATGGTCGTAGTAAGGGGCTTCGGCTTGCTGCGTCAGGTGCTCCAGCAGCACCAACGTTTTATGCAGCGGAAGCGGACTGATCGAGTTCTTGAGAATCAGCTTCGCTTGCTCATCGTTGAGCGATCGCCAGGAGGCCGAGACGAGTGAATCAGTTTTCCCTAAAAGGGCGAGTTCGGCAAGCGTTTTGTCCGCAGTTTGTTTGGCGTGGTCTAGCAGGCGATCGGGGTCAGGGCACCAATCGGTTTTAACCCGTCCCGCCAAATGCGCCATTGGGTTGGCTTCAACGCCAACACTGGAAATCCCCAGCTTTTTGCATTCCACAACCGTTGTGCCCGTGCCACAAAAGGGGTCTAGTACCCGCTGTGCAGACGTAATACCAAACCGTTGCAGGTAGTCACGCACCAGATGGGGCGGAAACGACAGCACAAAGCGGTACCAGTTATGGGCCGCGTGGTCTTCAGCAAAAAGCTGATTGATTTCACTGCGGTAGCGTGCTTGTCTCGCTGTTGTAGCGGGGGCAGAAGCATCCAGGGGCAGCACAGGCAGGTTCGAGCCTTCAGTCATGTACTATGCAGTCATGTACTAAAAGGACAGTCTAACCGACATTGGCAACCTTACTGCGATTACGCTTACTTCACAGGCGTCGGAGCTTGTGGCGCTGGTTTACTGGCGGCATCACGCAGTTTGGGAGCCTCTGCAAGAATCACAATCATGCCAGTTCGCGCGGTCTCAAGGGTAGAATCGCTCAAGAGGTCAACCACGGCAACCCCAACGACTTCTTCAATCAACGTTTTGAGCTGTGGTTGAATGGCATCACCCAATTCAGAGTGGAGTGTTTCAACCAGTTCATTCTTGCCTTGATCCGCTAAAAGCTGCTCTGGCTGAGTGACAGACTGCTCCAGGACAATCGCAATCTTCGTCTCTAAAAGCTCGCAGTCAACCTGGCTGAGGCGATGTCCAAGCTGATTGCGATAAAGCGCTTGGATGCGTTGTGAGAGTGATCGCTCGATTTGACCCTTGGTTGGCAATGTGTCCATTATAACCAGCAGCAACAAATAATCTCTATTAGACAAGTAGACGAATCTGGATTATTCCAGCTATCTATCCCAAGAGGGATTTTAAGTATTTTATATCTGCTAGTGTCGCACAGCAATCATTATTCCTTGGTTTTTGAACAATATTCAGAGGAGGTCTTGTAACGGTTCTCAACGCAAGCAGCCACAGTCCTATCGAGACGCTATTGGGGGTTAGGGTGTCGGGTGTAGCGAACGCCTTAGATACCCTCCCAGGTTGAATCTCACCATATTAATATTTGAGGAATATTTATTCTTTAATGCCACTTCCGGTACGATCGTGGTCTAATTGTGTAAATCTAGAGATATGCATTCGCGTCATTAGCTTGCTGCCCTGTTGCCGTCCATCGGGTTGACACAGAGAAGCGCAACCTGGGCTATGAATCAAGATGAGCAGCCAAAAGCGCCGACTAGCCGCTTGAGGAGCTTCGTCCGATCTCCTTCAGAGACCCCTTACGGGTCTGAACCCTTACTGAAAAGGTATGGCTGAACAGAGTATGGACATTCCACGCTTTCCAACACCTGGCGCTCCAGTGAGAATACTGGTTGTTGACGATGACCAGGATAATCTTTTGCTTGTTAATTACCAGCTGCTACAGCTACTCGATTGTACGGTCATTAGCGCACAGGATGGGCAGGCAGCTATCTCGATGGCTCAAACTTACCTGCCAGATTTAATTCTGCTGGATATTATGCTGCCGACGATGGATGGTCTTGAAGTAGCAAGCGCGTTGAAGCAAAATCCCCAAACGCAGGCCATTCCGATTATTGCAGTCACAGCGATGGCTCGATCGCTCGATCAGGAGTTGGCAACGGCAGCAGGCTGTGACGACTACGTTTGCAAGCCCTACGAAATTGAAACGCTTTCAGCCGCGATCACGCGTCATCTCACGTTGCCATCCTCGCTACTTCAACCGTCCTAAGGCCGCAGGTTCCACCCTGACCTCCCCTTTCATCGGCACATGAGCTAAGGGCAAGTAGAAGCTTGGGGCTTTAGAAACGCGATCGCACGTTGAGGATAGCGGATTAGATCACTTCGACAAGTGAGATGTTCTGTAGGGGGCGCACAGCCGTGCGCCTGTACATCAGGATCACACGTTAATTGATATTCTCGTTCCTAGTACTATCCCTTTGGCGTGGCAGCCTTAGCTTGAGCAACCTGCACCGCTCTGACTAACTGTGCCAAAGCGTACTCCAACTGTGCTCCGGCATCCATCGCAACCCAACCATCCGGCGTGAGTTGGCGAAATTCAAAGTGAAGGTGCGGCCCAGTAGATAACCCTGTGCTACCCACACGCCCAATCACCATGCCTTGCTTCACTAATTCTCCGGGCTTCACAAAGATTTCAGACAGATGGGCATAAACCGTTTCTTGCGTTCCCTTGTTGTGGTCGATCGCAACGGCGAGTCCATAACCACCCAGAAAATCGGCGATCGCCACCTTACCCGCATACGCTGCCAGCACAGGCGTTCCCAAGGGCGCTGCTAAGTCGGTACCAGCATGAAGCCGCTGCTCACCTGTGATTGGATGGGTGCGCCAACCAAAGATTGACGAAATGGGAGCCGGAATCGAGAGCGGAAAAATCAGGCTAATATTGCCATTGCCCAACCGTCCTGGTGGTCGCGCAGTGCGGTTGTAATAGGCTTGCCAGGTGGGTGTGGTGCTGGTGCCAAGGCTTGTCGTCCCCAAATTTAAAGAACGCACACTCACAGCGGGTAGGCTACGGGATGCGGGCGCATTAGCAGCTTGCCAGCGACTATCTAACGTACAGGGGCTACCATCCAACAGTTGTCCGCCTCGTAAGACCGCGCGGCACCCAGTAGAGCGCTCTGTCAACACGATCGAGGTTGGCGCGTCATAGCTGCTTTCGGGGCGCGCAATGGCTGGTTTCGGTTGCGCGATGGTGGGGTTCACACCGCTGGGCTGCACAATCACCCGTTCTGGCGCTACGGGAACCTCTACAGAAGGCGCAACCTCTAACGTCTGTGGCGTTACCGAAGGGGCGATCGACGCCGAATTCACTGCTGTCGCTGGTTCCGGAACCGTTGGAGCGATCGCGCCCTTTGCCGCGTCTTGGGCTAACGCCATGCCACTACTGAGTAGACCAAACCCGCCAAGCAAACCAAGCCCACGGAGCAAAAGAGCACTACAGCGAGAAGGGAGCAGCATTGGGTGAGCGTTTGGAGTCATTTGCAGTTCCTGAGGGGCGATCGTTAAAGCACTAGCGACCTGGTCGTTCAAACGGGCTAATTAGTTCCATCAAAGCCGATGTTTCGTACGGAATCAACGAAGGACTTTAGACTGGAAGCTGTAGGACGTAAGCTACGGCTTAGTACACCGTTTGAGCAGCCAAATTGTGCTCTAAGGCTTACTGCCTGACGCGTAACCTAACAGCCCCGACCATTGTACTCGCCTTTAAAAATCTTCCTCAACAAAAATATGTTGAGAATGCTTGTTCCCCTCCAACATCGCCTTTTTCTCTTATGCATACATGGCATTGGCAGACCTGGAACGACTTGCCCTACTTGACTTGTAGCCTACTAGAACCGTGGTTACACGGCTTTTTTACCCAGCAGTTTTGGCCGCGATCGCCCGCCGAACTCACTAGAGTCTTGTATCCCAACGCACAGGCGTATCGGGTCAAGCAAGTACACGGCAACACGGTTTTAGCACCATCTGACATTGAAGCACTCACCGTGGACACAGACCCTCCGTCCGCCGATGGCTTGATCACTGAGCAGGCCAATCAGGCGGTGTGGGCCTGTAGCGCCGATTGTACGCCTGTGTTGATTGTCGATCGTGTGACCGGGCAAGTGGCGGCGGTGCATGCAGGCTGGCGAGGCACGTCACTAAAAATTGTTCCTCAAGCGATCGCTCGTTTATGTCAGCAGGGTAGCCAGCTACAAGATTTGCGGGTTGCAATGGGACCTGCGATCGAGGGTGATGTGTATCAGGTTTCGGAACACGTAGCGGCTGAAGTGGGGGCGACTGTGGTTGCCATTGACCCCACAGACACCGCTATGCTGCTCAGGGCGTTGCGCCAGATACCCAACTCTCCACTGCTAGACGACCCAGAACCAGGTCGGACACGATTAGACGTGCGGCGCATCAATGCTTTACAGCTAGAGCGGCTGGGCTTGAGTGCAGAACAACTGGCGATCGCACCCTACTGCACATACAAGACCTCCGATCGCTTTTTTTCCTATCGCCGTAGTCGTGAAAAGAAGGCGCAATGGTCTGGCATTATTAGCCGCGAAATGAATTAGCCGCGAAATGAGTCAGGAAAATAGAGTCTAGCGTCTAGTAGAGTGTCAACTTTGAGTTGAGAGCTCAATGGGTAGATGAGTAAGTAGGCGATCATCCCCGCCAACACATCGCCTGTCCATTCCTGATTGGCTGACAAATCTTTCCGCGATCGCCTGCCTCGCTCTGCACTAAAAGTGCGAACGAAGAGAAGGAAGTTCTCTATAGACAGGAAAAAACATGGTGAAATTTAAGGTGGAACACTTCACCAGCACAGGCAGATTCAAGCAATAAAACCTTATTAAACTGTTAAGCGATCGTGCTTTGACTAGAACCAATCTATACGTCAAAGCACGATCGCTGTTTGCCAATTGATGAGTCTGATCGCTTAGTCAAATAAAGATTTGCCCTTCTTCATCGGCGTGCCGTCAAAAGGCTGTAAACCCGTTGCCGGATAGGCATCGTCACTAGGACCAAAAATGCGTACAAAAGCGCCAGAAAAATACTGGACGACACGGTCAAGCTGCTTCAAGATAGACATAAAAATCCCTCAAGGAAACATCATTTCATTTAGAACCGAACCCAAGCCATCTTTGTTGAACTGTAGCGTTAGATGTCTGTGGAAATATCCATCTCAACACTTTGATTATGCCGAGAGAAAGAGTGCTAATCTCATTTTGCATTAATTGTTTATAGTCTGATTCAACTGTTTAAAAATCTTCTGTATGCTACGCGATAGTGACGCGATAGTAAGAGCTCTGTTTGACTAACAAAGCGCTTGGAATCCAACCTGCAAAAGATTTTTCAGTCAAGCGGGGTAAAAGGCAAAAGCAAATAAGCGGACGTAGTTGAGCTGAACATGCTACATGAGCTGACTGCTGATCAGTACTGTTTTGAGAAGCGTCAGTTTAATCGGAGCCTTCTACTTAGAAGGTAGAGGGCAGGCGCATCGCTTTTGCTTGGCATAGCGCACATACTGGTGTGCCGTTTCTAAGAGGGTTTGCCTGTAGAGACGACAAGACGTGGTGAAGACATGAGAAAATCTAATTCAGTTTTATTAACAATCACCATAAGCTTAGAATGCTTAAATGGTGTAAAAGGCGTTCAATTGCTGATTTTTAAGGCGATTTCAACGATTCCAAGGAGAAAATTAGACCTTTACCTTTCCTGATACATTGCCAGTTTTGGTTTTTTTAACTATAATACGAGACATGCTTGTCAAGTCGATCAACGAGGTCGTTACTCAAGCGCATTGCAGCCACTGGTTAAGTGTGGTGCTTCTATGCCAGCGTCATCACCGCTTGGCGCACTGTCGTTGATCGCGCCCCATACACCCGCACGTCTCATGACTCAATTGCGATCGCCTTCCAACTCGCTAACCGATGATCGGTTACTAACCCTGTCACCGAAGGATTACAGCCTGCTCACCGATCTTTACCAGCTCACCATGACGGCCTGTTATGTAGGCGAAAGGTTGGATCAGCGACGAGCTAGTTTTGAACTCTTTGCACGTCGTCTACCACAGAACTTTGGCTACCTGGTTGCGATGGGCCTAGAGCAGGCGTTGGCATACCTCGAAACGTTTTCCTTTGATTCCACACAGATTGAGGCGCTACAAGCTAGCGGGATTTTTACACATGCGCCCGATCGCTTCTGGTCGCTGCTCATGGAGCATCGGTTTACTGGCGATGTGTGGGCAGTTCCCGAAGGCACGATCGTCTTTGCAAACGAACCCCTCTTGCGGGTTGAAGCGACCCTCTGGCAGGCACAAATTGTCGAAACGTACTTGCTCAACACGCTCAACTATCAATCCTTGATTGCCACTCGTGCTGCCCGTTTGCGGGATGTGGCAGGCGCAAACGCAACGCTGTTTGAATTTGGGACACGACGAGCCTTTAGCCCTCAAGCCTCTCTCTGGGCAGCCCGCGCAGCCTTAGCAGGAGGGCTAGATGCGACATCTAACGTTCTGGCAGCGCTAAAACTGGGACGCAAGCCTGTGGGCACAATGGCCCATTCCCTCGTGATGGCGTTAGCGGCAACCGAAGGCAGCGAAGCAGAAGCCTTTACCGCCTTTCACCGTTACTTTCCTGGTGCGCCGCTTCTCATTGACACCTATGACACGATCGCCGCTGCCAAGCATCTCGCTACTCAACTGCAACAGCACGAAATAGAATTGGCAGGCATTCGGCTAGATTCTGGTGATCTAGTTGCCTTGTCTAAAGAAGTGCGCCAACTCTTGCCGGATGTTCCCATTTTCGCTAGCGGTGATTTGGATGAGGCCAAAATTACACAGCTTAAGGCGGCGGGAGCCTGCATCGATGGCTACGGGTTTGGCACCCAATTGGTAACAGGTACGCCCGTAAACGGTGTCTACAAACTGGTAGAAATTGATGGCATCCCTGTCATGAAGGAATCGACAAACAAAGCAACCTATCCGGGACGCAAGCAAATTTTTCGTCGCTATGAGCAGGGGCAGGCGGTGGGCGATCGCTTGGGGTTGATGGAGGAAGACGGAAGTCAGGAGTCAGAAGCCAGGAGTCAGGAGTCAGGAGAAGTTACACCCCACACCCCATACCCCACACCCCACCGCCCCCTGCAAGTGCAGCCCTTGATGCAACTCGTCATGCAAAACGGTCAGCGCCTGCATCCGTCGGAATCATTAGAGACGATCGCCCAACGCACCGCCCATTCCGTCACCAGCCTTCCTGCCCCAGCCCGTCAAATCCACGCTCCCGTCTTTATTCCAGTCGAACCATCTACCGCTCTACTCGACCTGGTTAAAACCACCCAGCGTCGGCAGCAGAAATAAAGGGTCAAAGTTACATCTCTAAGGTCTCTCTTGTCTAACAACGAACAACAACCAACCAACAACTAGCTACCCATGCTCACCATTGCTCTTTTTGGCACCAGCGCCGATCCACCGACCGCCGGACATCAGGCAATCTTAGTTTGGTTGTCACGGCGCTTCGATCGTGTCGCTGTGTGGGCCGCTGACAATCCGTTTAAGTCGCATCAAACGCCGTTGATCCATCGCATGACCATGCTGCAACTGTTGATCGACGACATCAACCCGCCGCGTCACAACCTGCATCTTTATGCAGATCTCAGCAAATCCCGCACCATTCATACGCTTGAAGTAGCTGAAGCCCTTTGGGTCGATGCCAGCTTCACCCTGGTCATTGGGTCTGACTTGATCTATCAACTGCCCAACTGGTATCAAAGTGACACACTATTAGAACGCGTGCATTTACTCATCATTCCACGCCCAGGGTTCGTACCAAACGAAATGGCTCTGGCAGAATTAAGGCAAAGGGGCGCGAGGCTGGCGATCGCCGATTTGACGGGTCCCGATACATCTTCCACCGCGTATCGTGAGCATGGAGATACCGATGCCTTGACACCTCCCATCGAAGCCTACATCCACCGGGAGCAACTATACCCATGCCAGAACGCCTCCAAAGAAAGACAGCCCATTCACTAGCTCATCCTCTGAGCGATCGCACCCCTACAGACTTTGCCCTTGCAGATTTTAAGGTCGGTGTTGACAACGTGATTTTTTCCGTTGATACCGCGCAAAATCGGCTGCTGGTGCTGCTGGTCATGCGGCAAGAAGAACCCTTTTTAGGGCAATGGAGTTTCCCTGGCACCCTGGTACGACGTGGCGAATCGCTCGAAGATGCCGCTTATCGCATCCTGGCAGAAAAAATACGTGCCCGAAACCTTTACCTGGAGCAGTTGTACACCTTTGGTGGCCCCAACCGCGACCCCCGCGAATCGATGGATAGTTACGGTGTTCGCTATTTGTCGGTCAGCTACTTTGCCCTCGTGCGCTTTGCCGAAGCCGAACTCATTGCTGATGGTGTGAGCGGCATTGCCTGGTATCCCTTAGAGCAAGTGCCCCGACTTGCCTTTGACCATAACGAAGTGCTGGAATACGGTCATCGCCGCCTGCGAAACAAGCTGGAATATAGCCCCGTTGCCTTTGAAGTGCTACCCGAATTGTTTACCCTCAGCGATTTATATCAACTCTATACAACCGTTTTAGGCGAAAACTTTTCCGATTATTCCAACTTTCGATCGCGCCTTCTCAAAATGGGCTTTCTCTCCGACACAGGCGTGAAAGCTTCCAGAGGTGCGGGTAGACCTGCAAGCCTTTACCGCTTTAATGCCGAAGCCTTTGCACCGTTGAAAGATAAGCCTCTAGTGTTTATTTAGTTGTTATGCTGCTAAGTCTCTGGTTAGGATGTATACCAAAGTATTTGTTGGACACAAATTTAGTGACTATTATCTAATAATTGTCCATGAATAAGCAGATAACTAAGAACCAGCACTATGTTCCTCAATGCTTGCTTAAGCATTTTGGTTGTGATGCAAAGAAAGGGAAAAGAATCAACATATTTGATATAGAAAGAACTGTTGTAAGATACAACCAATCAGTTAAAGAGGTTTTTTCGCAGAATTACTTCTATGGAAAGGACAATAAAGTTGAAGCCTTCATGGCTGAAGAAGTAGAAGCACCAGCTTCGAGAATAGTAGATAAAATTATTGATGGAGATTTCAATATAGTTAGTGAAGATATCTTAAGTCTGCACAGATTTATTTTATCTCTCTTTTATAGAACACCTGAAGCTATTGAAAGAGCAGGTGGATTTGTAAATTCACAGCTTGAGTCAATAGTGGGTGAGCTTCTAAGCCTAAACGGATTTGATCCAGAGTCGGCGGGCGATGGGCGCTTTAATTTTTATCAAGATCGTCTGGCTTCTCTAATGACTGTTCAAGGAGTGCTTGATGCCGTAATTCTGAGGGATATGAAATACCATGTCGTCAAAAATGAAACTTCTTTAGAATTCTATATATCTGATCATCCTGTATTTATATACAACTGGCTTTATCGCAATTTAGAACACCCCGGAGTTACAAGCATCACTGCGCTTGGTTTACAAATTTTTCTCCCGTTGTCACCCCAAATAACACTTTGCCTATATGACCCAAAGGTGTACAAATATGGGCAAAGAAGTTTAGTAACTCACGCTTTGGATGAAAAAGATATTGAGATTTTTAATTCATTTCAAGCTATTAACTCAGATTCAATAATAGGATTTCATTCAAGAAAAGATGAGATCAATGTAAAACATTTATATGAAAGATATAAAAACATCATGCTCCATCAGTATGAAAGTAGCATCCTATCGACTAAAAAGGAGAGCGAGGGAAAAATAAGATCTACACATTTTGTTTTCACACGACAAGCTAAGTTAAAAAAGATGCCTTCGTTCATAAAAATAAAAAGGAAATCCAAAGACTATGCGTCTTTATATCAAGAAAGAGATCCTGAACTATCTGCAACACACATGGAATTCAAGAGGTTGATAAATGAACAAAGACGACGTAGCGTTCTTGAATTAGACCAAGATGATTGTTGATAAATTAAGCTATGCGTTATTACAAGATTGATCCAGCATATTGACAGAAGCTACTCGCTGTATCGCAAGATTCTCGGCGACCGCCAATCAAGAACGCTAATGATTAATTTTTGGACAAATTTCAGAAATAACTTTATTTCTGAACGTCAAATCGATAGTGGAGTAAAATAATTTCTAAAAATTATGATTATGAGTAGAGAAGTGCAATTTAAGTCCGATCGCTTAGCTGTGTTAATTGATGCCGATAACGCCAATGCAGAGTTGATCGAAGCTTTGCTGAAAGAAGTGGCGAAATATGGCACCTCTCATGTGAAACGTATTTATGGTGATTGGACGAATACGCAGCTTGGTAAGTGGAAAGATAAACTCAATAAATTTGCGATTCAGCCGATGCAGCAGTTTCGCTATACAACAGGCAAGAATGCAACCGATAGCGCCTTAATTATTGACGCAATGGATTTGCTGTATACACGTAGCTTTGACGGTTTCTGCATCGTTTCGAGCGATAGTGATTTTACCAGACTTGCCAGTCGTATTCGCGAATCTGGGCTGGTCGTGTACGGCTTTGGTGAGAAAAAGACACCCGAAGCCTTCATCAGTGCTTGCGACAAATTTATTTATACTGAAATTCTAGCGCAATCAGAAGATGCCAGTCCGGTTGAATTTGCAAGCGACAAGGTGCAAGAAAAAACTAACAATACACCTAGCGCTACTTCAGACACCACAGCGGTAGCCAGTCAAAAGCTGAAAAGTAATAAAAAAATAATGAACCTTCTTAAGGATGCGTATGAGGCCGTTGATGAAGAAAATGGATGGGCAAATTTAGGAGCGATTGGAGGACAGCTTACTAAGTTATCACCATCGTTTGATCCAAGAAATCACGGCTATAAAAAGTTGAGTGATTTGATTCAAGCCACAGGTCGCTTTGAGGTCAAGAAAACGCCTAAAGGTACGCATATCAAGGCGAAGTCTTGATTGAGTTGAAGATATTACTTCTCAAATTGATGATCACCAGAATCCTGACTAATTATGAAGATTGCGATCGCACAGCTTAATCCCACCATTGGCGATCTAACAGGCAACGCGCAAAAAATTTTGGCAGCCGCACAACAGGCAGCCAAGCAGAGCGCACGTCTCTTGTTAACCCCAGAACTTTCGCTGTGTGGCTATCCGCCCCGCGATTTGCTGATGAACCCTGGTTTTATAGCCTCAATGGCAGAGGTGTTAGAGCAATTAGCTAACGACTTGCCGCGATCGCTCATTGCCTTAGTAGGAACTGTCGAAATCAATCCACACGCTCTCGCAAAAGGTGGGAAACCCCTCTTCAACAGCATGGCGCTTCTCGAAGACGGCAAAATCCAGCAAATCTTCCACAAGCGTCTTCTGCCCACCTACGACGTGTTTGATGAAGACCGCTACTTTGAGCCAGGGCGGGAAGCGAATCATTTTGTGTTGAAAATTGGGAGTCAGGAGTCAGAAATCAGAAATCAGAAATCAGAAATTAGCAGTCAGAAATCAGAATTAATTCAAAGCTCAAAACTCTCTTCCCCTGCTTCCCCTGCTTCTACTCCACACCCTACTCCCCATACCCCACATCCCACGCCCTCCTCCCTCCGGATCGGCGTGACCATCTGCGAAGACTTGTGGAACGATGAAGAGTTTTGGGGCAAACGCAGCTATACCGTGAACCCGATCGCGGATTTAGCGCAGCAGGGCGTTGACCTCACCATCAATTTATCTGCGTCTCCCTACACGGTTGGCAAACAGCATTTGCGCGAAGCCATGTTGCAACATAGTGCCGTGCGATTTGCTCAACCCGTCATCTATACCAATCAGGTCGGTGGGAATGATGACCTGATTTTTGATGGTTGTAGTGTGGCCTTTAACCGACAGGGCGAACTGGTGTGTCGCGCTCGTGCCTTTGCAACGGATTTGGTAACGCTGGAATTTCGTGACGGCGATTTGCAGCCCACTACAACACACGCGCTACCAGAGAGTGCGGACGCTGAGATTTGGGCAGCATTGGTTCTGGGTGTGCGGGACTATGCTCAGAAGTGTGGCTTCTCGAAGGTCGTCATTGGCTTAAGCGGGGGCATTGACTCAGCGCTGGTTGCCGCGATCGCCGTAGAAGCACTCGGTTCCGACAACGTTTTGGGCGTTCTCATGCCCTCAACCTACAGTTCGGATCATTCAGTAAAAGATGCCCTGGCACTAGCAAAAAACCTGGACATTCATACAGAAACCTTACCCATCGGTAACTTGATGCAGGCGTATGACCAGACGTTTGCCCATCTCTTTGCAGGCACCGAATTTGGGCTGGCAGAAGAAAACATTCAATCACGGATTCGCGGCAATTTATTGATGGCAATCTCCAATAAATTCGGGCATCTGCTGCTGTCTACAGGCAACAAATCCGAAATGGCAGTTGGTTACTGTACCCTGTATGGCGACATGAATGGTGGGTTAGCCGCGATCGCCGATGTGCCCAAAACCCGCGTCTACTCGTTGTGTCAATGGTTGAATAGCCATCAGCCGTCAGCCATCAGCCATCAGCACTTAGAGCTCAAAACTCAAAACTCAAAACTCAAAACTGAAGTCATTCCTCCCAACGTCCTCACCAAACCTCCCAGCGCCGAACTCAAACCCGGACAAGTTGATCAGGACTCACTTCCCGACTACGATACCCTGGATGCCATTCTGTCGCGCTTGATCCATAACCATCAAACCTTGGATGAAATTGTGGCAGCCGGGTATGACCCTCAAATTGTGCATAAAGTCGTGAAGCTGGTGACACGCGCTGAGTTCAAACGGAGGCAGGCTCCACCCGTGCTCAAAGTGACCGATCGCGCATTTGGAACGGGTTGGCGAATGCCGATCGCGAGCCGCATCACACCATAATTTTTAAGTCGCGCTCATGCAACGGCTGACAAGAGACTGTTCAGTTTCCACAACGGTTGTGTACGCTTTAGGGACTGTGCTGGACGATCGCGAGTAGGGCGCGATCGTCACTCCACGCGCCTTCGCAAACCCTTACTCAAAATCGTTATGACTATGATATATTTGTAACAGTTTGTAAGCAGTGAGTCGTTGTCAGCAGAAAATCTGTGTACGACTGACGCTGCAAATACTATATCAATCACGTGTGCTGCACGATTAAGACGCACCCACTATTAGGAGACTACTATCTCATGACTCAAGAAGGATGCTTGCGCGTTGGGCAATCGGCTCCCGACTTCACAGCAACGGCTGTGGTAGATCAAGAGTTTAAGACGATTAAGCTGTCCGAATACCGTGGCAAGTATGTTGTACTGTTCTTCTACCCGCTTGACTTTACCTTTGTTTGCCCCACCGAAATCACAGCGTTCAGCGATCGCTATGATGAGTTCAAGCAAGTAGGTACCGAAGTGTTGGGCGTCTCCGTTGATAGCGAGTTCTCCCACCTCGCCTGGATTCAAACCGATCGCAAGAGTGGTGGTGTAGGCGACCTCAACTATCCCCTCGTTGCCGACATCAAGAAAGAAGTGAGCAGCGCTTACAACGTGCTTGACCCTGATGCAGGTATCGCTCTGCGCGGTCTATTCATCATTGATAGAGACGGTATTATTCAGCATTCCACCATCAACAACCTGTCTTTTGGTCGGAGTGTTGATGAAACTCTGCGAACCTTGCAAGCCATTCAGTATGTGCAGTCTCACCCCGATGAAGTTTGCCCCGCAGGTTGGAAGCCTGGTGATGCCACGATGAATCCTGATCCGAAGAAGTCGAAGGAATACTTTGCGGCTGTCTAGCTTTTGACTGACGTTTATTCGCGTTCAATCATTAACGTTAATGGTGGGGTGGGCTTTTGCTCACCCTACCCTTTTATGGGGAATGCTTAAACTCAATGGTTGAACCAGGCAGCCCTTTCCGATTCCTCATCTATCGAGACAGTGTTCATGATTCCGGCTTGCGATCGCTATTGGCTCAAAAATGCTCACCTGCCACTGCCGCTGCTAGCGCATGGTGCAAGCAGTCCCATTCTCCCACCTGAGACTCAGCAGCCTTTATGTGACGACTTTCAACTGGTTGACATTGAGATTGTGAATGGTGTCATTGCCACGATCGCCTCAGCCGGAAAAGCACCTGAAGGCCACCCCTCTGTTGACCTTTGCAGCGGCATTGTGTTGCCTTGCTTTGTCGATTTGCACACGCATTTGGACAAAGGCCATGTGTGGGAGCGCACTCCAAATCCTGACTGTACCTTTAATCGCGCGATTGCGACAACCCAGGCAGATGCCCAGAAATACTGGGATGCAGAAGATGTGTATCGTCGGATGGAATTTGGGCTGCAATGCAGCTATGCTCACGGCACCAGAGCTTTGCGCACGCACCTTGATGCCGCAGGCGAACAGGGAACCCTCAGCTTTGGTGTCTTTAAAGCCCTCCAAACGGCATGGGTCGATCGACTGATCTTACAGGCCGCTTCTCTGGTATCGCTGGATTACTACCTCACGCCTAAAGGCGAACCGCTTGCTGATCGGGTTGCTGAACTCAATGGCATTTTGGGGGGCGTTGCCTACATGAACCCAGAGATTGAGGCACAGGTCGATCGCACGTTTACGCTGGCAAAAGCCCGCAACCTCGATCTAGACTTTCACGCGGATGAAACCAATGATCCAAATTCCACAACCCTACGGATCATTGCTGAGGCAGCCATGCGACATCAATTTCAGGGTCAAATTGTGTGTGGTCACTGCTGTAGCTTAGCGGTGCAAGATCCCGAAACGGCACAGAGGACGATCGCGTTGGTGAAGGATGCTGGCATTGGTATTGTCAGCCTACCCATGTGCAATCTGTACTTGCAAGATCGACAAACGGGACGCACACCACGTTGGCGAGGTGTGACGCTGCTACACGAACTCAAGCAAGCAGGCGTACCCGTTGCGATCGCCAGCGATAACTGCCGCGACCCCTTTCACGGCTTTGGTGATCACGATGGGTTGCAGGTCTTTAGCCTCTCGGTCAAGATCGCTCACCTGGATCGACCCTATGGAGCGTGGTGCCGTGCCATTACATCCAATCCAGCAGACTTGATGGGTTTGCCTACAGTAGGACGTATTGAGGTCGGGCTACCAGCCGATCTGGTTTTGTTTAAGGCCCGTCGCTACAGTGAGTTGTTGTCTCGTTCTCAGCACGATCGCGTAGTGCTGCGGTCTGGTCGCGCGATCAACACAACCCTACCCGACTATGCCGAATTAGACGATGTGATTGATAAAACATAGAATGCTAGCACCTGGATTTGCTACGCGATCGCATCGACAAATGGTGCCGTACACACATCACTACAGTGGTCTAAGGTGCTGTAAGAACGGAATGCAAATCATGTCTAACCCAACCTCCTTTCGCCCTCAATTAGCCGTTACATTGGGTGACCCAGCAGGCATTGGTCCCGAGGTCGCGCTTAAAGCTCTGGCGTATCCACCAAAGGATTGTGACATCACGATCGTTGGAAGTCGATCGCTCCTCTCAGCAACTTACCAGCAGGTGCAATCGCGGCACCCAGAACTTACCCTCGCGCATCCTGACAGGCTGAACGTGTTCGATGTACCACTTTCTTCTGTTGAGCAAACCATTGTCCTGGGACAAGAAAGTGCTGCTAGTGGTGCTGCTAGCTTTCACTATCTTGAAACTGCGATCGCTCAGGCACTGGCAGGTACCTTTCAGGGCATCGTCACAGGCCCCATTTCTAAAGCAGCTTGGAGTGCAGCCGGACACGCCTACCCTGGGCAAACGGAACTTTTGGCAGAACAGGCAGGCGTTGACCGCTTTGGAATGATGTTTGTGGCGCGATCGCCCAATACGGGTTGGGTTTTGCGCACGCTGCTGGCTACCACTCATATTCCCCTGCGCCAGGTAGCAGATACTCTCACGCCAGAACTCCTCACCCGCAAGCTCGATCTGTTAATCGAATGCCTGCGATGTGATTTTGGGATTGAAGCCCCGCACGTTGCGATCGCGGGTCTGAACCCTCACAGCGGCGAACAGGGCAAACTAGGGCATGAAGAGCAAGTCTGGCTGATTCCCTGGCTGCAATCAATGCGCTTGAGGTTCCCCAACCTCAAACTAGACGGCCCTGTGCCGCCCGATACGCTATGGGTTAAGCCAGGGCAAGCGTGGTTTGGTCAGATGCAGGAGGCAGAGGTCAGGGGGCAGGAGGCGGTGGGGGCTTTGCAAACTGCTTTTAACCCTGCTGACGCTTATCTGGCGTTGTATCACGATCAGGGGTTGATTCCAGTGAAATTGATGGCGTTTGATTGTGCTGTGAATACGTCGATCGGGTTGCCCTTTGTGCGAACATCACCAGATCACGGCACCGCTTTCGACATTGCAGGGCAGGGAACGGCAGATGCATCTAGCATGAGAGCGGCTCTTGACCTTGCAGCGGAACTATGTCGCAAGCGTTGTTCTTTACAAGAAAAAGCGGGAATCGTCAAGCCCTTAGCCCACGATCGAGCGTGATACCAACGCTTCATCACGAGAAGCGATAGAGATCACTTAACCCCAAAAGGCTGTGTGCTACGCTTATAGGCCTCATAGCATTTTTTAATGTATTGCAACAAAACCTTAAAATATCCCCTGAATTCACGGACTGCTGGAGCCTCTAATGTCAAAGTTACAGGGAATCTAGTTAGGATTTGATGACTTTTTCAACGGTTCTTAATACAATCGAAGAGGGTTTAGCGCGAAAATGAAATCTGTTCAGTATAGAGGATTACAATCCTACCTCTACTAAATTTAAGCCTCAGTTTCTATCTATTCCTACTCTTACTGCAACTTCGAGTCGAGCTAAACAAGCCCTCAGTCTTGACAACACTCCATTAGCCAGCCAAAAGGGTGATTATGCTTCAATCTGCACAGTATTCTCTCAACATGATCCAGGACGAAGCTCGCGAACTCGTTCGCAGAGGCAAAGTCAGTCGGCAACAGCCTATCTATATTCTTTGCCAGTACATTCCAGCACGCGAGTGGGCGTTCGTTGAATGCGAGTTGGAACGCTGCAATTTTTTATTGCGCGATCGAATTGGGGACTTAGTTGGTCGTGAAGAGTGGGAAAACGACTAACGCTGGAGTGCTAACTTCAAGAGGCGGTGTTCTCGTTTCTCAACCGCTCTAATTCAGCCCGCATCGCCACAATTTGCGCTGTCAATTCCTGTAGCTCCAATTGAACATCTGGTGGTGCAGAGGGCGTCGTCACGGTGGTACTCGATGTCCCTCCTGTTGGGGAACTTGCACTGCGCTGGGTCAACAGTGTATCTACAAAATTACGAGCCTCTTGCTCTGTAATTTCTCCCTTCTGCGCCCACTCAGCCGATAAAATGCTCCAATCCTGGTTCAACTTTGTAAGATTCTCATCACGCTTGGCAGGATCTTGTAGTGCTTCTACCAAGGAAGCCGTCGCACCGAGTGTAATGCGGAACCCTTGCTGGAAGAGTTGTACAAATTTGTCAGAATTCATCGCAACCGTTTCCTCTTATAGTCAGCGGACAATTTAAGCCTATTCTACAGACGCGGGGTTGACAAATGCTGTCATAGGGAACAAACAGGCAAGCGGCAGACTTTCCTACAGCTTTGCTGCATGGGAATGTTTCAACTTGCAAGTTTCTCCAAGACGCACAGGCAGCGCATGGTGTGGATAGTGACCCTAGCTAGCTTGTTCTAAATACTGGTTGACGTCTTCTACCAAACGGCTGAGTTCAGCTTCAGTCGTGAGGCGAATGCGATCGTCCCGTAGCGTAATGAGAACTTTGGCAGCGAACGGCGTTGGCCAAATGTTGGGATTGCAAAAAATTTCGAGAAACACGTCGCCTGTGTACTGGTATTCCATCGGTTTCTGTGGCGTCGCTCGACCAACCGGAGCTGTTTTGGCGGCGATCGCTTTGAGGCTTGCCATCAACTGGGAGAGGGCTAACTGTAAATCCTTCGCAGCCTGGGGGGTAAAGCTGATCGCCACAGACCCTTCAACGAGATTAATGGTGAACCGAGATGCAGACATGCGTGGTTGAATCCTACGATCGGCACTCTAAATCGTACTGGCGATCGCAACTGAAAAGATCTTTTCTTTAGGAATTAACTGATTCAGCTTGCAAAATGCTTTAGCTCCTTGCTAGGCGTCGCGCTGCTGACTGGCTGCTGCTACTGCACGATCGCAGCAATGGTCAACTACTGCAAAACTTTGCTGCTAAGGGCAAACCACCAGTGGTGAAGGCACAACTGCTGTCCTAAAGTAAGGGGAAATGAGTTTGATTAAAGCTGTGGTTATCGATCATCGATCGCAGGTGCGCAAAGTTCTGCTTATCACACTGCTGCTCAACCTGTTTGTCATGCTGCTGAAGGCTGGTGTGGGCTGGTTGACTGGGTCACTCAGCTTGCTGGCTGATGCTCTACATAGCGTGACTGACAGCGCCAACAATATTTTGGGATTAATTGCCAGTCGATTTTCGTCACCCGAACCCGATCGCGATCATCCCTATGGGCATCAGAAGTTTGAAGCCGTCGGTGCGCTTGGGATTGCGGCCTTTTTGGGTATTGCCTGTTTCGAGATTTTGCAGGGCGCGATCGAGCATCTGATCAAACCGAATCATGACCCGGTGAAAATTTCGCCTCAAGAGCTGTGGTTGCTGCTGATTGTGCTGGGAGTAAACATCTTTGTGGCGTTTTACGAGCGTCGGGAAGGGATGCGCGTTGGCAGTGCCATTTTGATTGCTGACGCGAAACACACCATGAGCGATATCTGGGTGACAATTAGCGTCCTTGGAGGTTTGATTGGCGTTTGGGCATGGGGGCTGCAATGGCTGGATGTCGTACTAGCCTTTCCGGTTGCCATTTTAGTGTTTTACAGCGGTTGGTCTGTGCTGAAAGACAACCTGCCGTCACTTGTGGATGAGATGGCGATCGCGCCCGAAGCCATTCATGCGATCGCTATGCAGGTACCAGGGGTACTCAACTGCCACGACATCGCTTCTAGAGGTATTGTGGGGCGTCAGATTTTCATTGAAATGCACCTTATTGTGAGTGCACCAGATGTTGAGACTGCGCATCAAATTACCGAAGCTGTCGAAGATCGACTAGAAGAACGCTTTAGTCCCGCTCGCATTTTGATTCACGTTGAGCCACCGTCATACATATCAGACCACATCACCTATGAGCACAAGCCGTGAAAATGCCGAGCTAGAACACATCCCTCCTTCAAAAATGAAAGCCCCAGGTTGCCCTGGGGTTTTGGAGTCATCAGCTCTTTGCACTTATGAAGGTAAGGGAAATCGCGAGGCTTTTACTCTGTCTAAAGACGGAGGAATGCTGAAACTGAAGCTAAAGCGGCCTTGATTGACCCGTAGCAAGATTGAAGTCAGACGAACTTGGTCGCTACAATCAGCACGAGCGATCGCTGGCCGAGCGATGCTAAAACGGCGTGAAAGGCTGAAACGGGGAGCGAAGCTGTCATGGAATTTGTAATCGACCCACCGATCGCGACCAAAATCCGCAAGATGGAGCAGCGGGTGCGCTGGCACCATTCTGCAATCAAGCAACGGGGCATCGATCAAACGCGTCTGGCACTAGACGACGGACGGGAAGACAGTCCAGAGTTTTCCTTTCTGGTGCTGGGTGATAGTGGTTCTGGGCCTCATCGCGGTCACAACCCGCAGCGCCGCATTGCCGAACAAATGCTACAGCATCAGGACGAATGTCGCTTTGTGCTGCACACGGGCGATGTCATTTACCTGACCGGATCGAGCGCCTACTATCCTGCCAACTTTATTGAGCCATATCGAGAATTTTTGATTGGAGGGGAGCAGTTTAAGCACATTGCGTACGATCGCATGGTCTTCAAGCGGCCCTTTTTACCTGTCCCCGGCAACCACGATTACTATGACATGCCATTGCTCTATGGCGTGCTGTCACAGCTTACGGTACCGCTCCGTCAACTGCTTCAGTCGCAGCTCGACCTGGATGTGAGCTGGCGAGGCTCGGTGCAGGGTAACGCTTACGCCCGCGCTTTTATGGACTATCTGAAAGCGCTTAAGCCTGGTGTCGATTTAGAACGGCATCTAGACACCCATTACACCGCAAAAACGGATACAGGGCGCTGTTTGAGCTACCAACCGGGACAGTTTACCCGTCTTCCAAATCGGTATTACACCTTTCGATCGGGTGGTATTGATTTTTTTGCACTAGATTCCAATACCATCAATGCTCCCATTCCTTTACCAGATACGCCTGTTGGAGAAAAATATCGTCGCCATCTAGAGCAGCAGCGCACAGATGTAGACAATCAAATGCAGGAGATTTTGATCACGCTCGCTAAGCTAAACGCGAACGATGCAGACGATGCCGAGCGCATTGATGACCTGCAAGCCAAGCTAGAGCAACTCAACGAGGTCAAAAAAGACATTACCAAACAACTGGATTCAAACGAGACGACTGAAACCGATTTGCATCAACTCGATTGGCTCCAGCAAAAGCTCGTCGAATCGTGGCAAAACGAGGCCGTGCGAGGACGCGTTCTCTTTTTCCACCATCCACCTTACGTTACAGAGGCAACTAAATGGCATCAGGCTCAAACGCTGGCGGTGCGCTATCGTTTGCGGCAGGTATTGGATGCAGTTGCGGCAACGATCGGCGAATGTTCCCAAGGGCGCGCGATCGTGGATCTGGTGCTATGTGGACATGCTCACTGCTTGGAATATCTGCACACGCTTGAAACTGGACATGCTGATGCCCATACAAACTGGATTGTGTGTGGCGGCAGTGGCTTTAGCTTGCGACGACAGCGCGAAGAAGGCCCAGACGTAACCGAAGTGTTTGGTCAGCCGGGAGGAGAAGAACGCCTAGTGGCTCGGTCAAAGCTCTTTATCGGGCGCAGCGGGCAGGGGTTACACCGACGACGACCGTACTCGTTTATTCGGATTGATGTGCAGCCGGGAACGCCACCGAAATTTGTAGTGCGTCCTTATGTGGCAGAGCGGTTCCACAAGCAATGGGATGATTATGCGATCGACCCCTTTACGCTTTAGCGGGCACCCGATCGCTCCATGCCCCGACTCGATCTTTTGCTTCACCCAAAGGAAGTATTGCTCCTTCCGGGAACAACGGTGATTGCGCTGTAGCACCCAAAAAGCCAGGTTCATTCCCTACTCACCGTAAGAATGAACCCGCTTTCGTTGCAAACTTAGCTGCTTTGCGGATAGGCAAGGTTTAGGCTTTATGGATGAATATCAAGGGGCACAGGCAATGAGAGTGTTGCTGACTCTTTTAGAGTTTATTGAGTTTTTAGTCACACCTGTTGGGTTAGCAGTTGGTCTTTGGGCTAGCTTCTACTTTCCTCTAGTCCAACTACTCAATTTCAACCTGGAACTCGCGTCGCTGCTACCAGCCGTTTTGGCAATCAATCTCTATTTTGCACTGACGCAGCTTAGCGATTAAATGAGCGGACAAATCAAGGATGGTTGCTCAACTTAGTTGCACAACCGGTTGATCATCGATCAGCGTTTGTAAGGCCAGCAGATCTTCGACCGTGATGCGGAGAAAGCGCTGTTCATCGACGCGAAACAGCACCTTGATGCGATCGCTCCCTGGATGTCCCAGCGGCTCAAGCCTGGCAATACTGCGAGCACCGTCACGATCGTTCAGCGGTTGAACTTGATGGCTACTGTCAACCCGTCGAGTTAGCAGGCGATCGCCATCAAAATAGACCTCCGTTTGATTGGTGTCTGCGCCCAATTCGCCAATGACGAGCTCGATGCTGGGTTGGTTGTCCAACGAAGCTCCCAGCAGCAATTGCACCGAATCGCTCATGGGGTAGGACTGCCCCGCTTTGATCAAAGGATGCCAGCTATGGCGGCTGTGGCGACGATCCCAATAGCGAATGCCGTAGCCGTGATAGAGAAAGTCTTTGATCTCTACGCCCTGGCTGAGTTGCAAAGCACCATGCGCGATCGCCTCAAATGGTTTTTCACATCGCACTTTACGTTCGTCAAACGCTTGCTTGACCCAGGTTTGTACCGCTGGAATTTGCGTCGTGCCCCCTACCAGCAATACTGCGTCAATGTCTCCCAACTCTAACCCCTGCCGTCGCGCTTGCTGTAAGACCTGAGCTAAACACTCATCCAGTTGGGCAAAAAATTGGTGCTGTTGCAGAATGTCCTCAAAGCGATCGCGGCTGAGTTGCAGGTCATAACTCTCAAAGGTTTCGTCGTCAAAGTAGACTTCCTGTGCCTGCGGTTGCAGCGAAAGCTGAATTTTCAATCGCTCTGCCAATCGCGTGGTGAGGGACGTAACTGCTAAGCCCTGCGTTTCGGCAAAATAATCGACTAGCCAGTGGTCAATATCCGATCCGCCCAGGTTTTGCCCTGCTTTTGCTAGCACTCTCGCGGTCTTGGGCTTCTGTCCCGACTGTTCTGCAAAGGATTTTTGCCCCCACTTGAGGATGAACCCCAGCGGCTTTGTCTGTGCCTGAGCCGCATCCAACCGCACCAGAGAGAGATCCAATGTACCGCCGCCAAAGTCAATGACCAGCAGCGTTTCTCGATCGGTCAAACCATATCCCAATGCGGCGGCTGTGGGTTCATCCACCATGCGCACCTGCTCAACCTGTAGCGACTCGCACACCTTTCCTAACCAGAGACGGTACGCCTCAAAGCTATCAACGGGCACCGTGAAGACGATCGACTGTCCCGCATCCGGTTCAACGGTTTTAAGCTGCTGCACCAACTGTGTGAGAAACCACTGTCCCACCTGCTCAAACTGAAGGGTGCATCCATCTAATACAGGTAAAAAGCCCTGCACGCTAGAGCCAATGCCGCGCTTGAAGTTGCGAAAGAAGCGAGGGTCAGTGGTTAAATCCAGGGCACGATCGCGTACAGCCTGACCAAGCACCACCTTGTCGTGGCTGGCATCTTCCACATAAAGCAGGCTCGGTATCAGCGGCGGATTCTGGCCGGAGCGATCGCTCATGCCAGGGAGAGAAAGGGTTTCTGGTTGCTGTGTTGCCCGATTCCAACGAGCAATCACCGTATTACTAGTGCCAAAGTCGATCGCAATACCCATGCCGTTCTAAATAGTTCAAATGCGCGTCTCTTTTAAGACAATAGCAATCATCTGTTTACAGAACACAGTCTGAAGTGTGAACTGATTAAATATGAAAACACTGTTGAAGGCTTAGCATGACTACTTTGACGCTTGAGATCGAACCGTTTGCAGCACAAGTTAACGTCACAGACGAAAAGCTAATGGTGGCTTTGGTGGATGGACGAAGTTTAACGGTTCCTTTAGCCTGGTATCCTCGCTTACTCCATGCTTCGCAGGAGGAACGGCAAAATTGGCAACTTTTAGGTGATGGTTACGCGATCGAATGGGTCGATTTGGATGAACATACTAGCCTTGAAGGTCTGCTGGCAGGAAGACACAGCGGAGAAAGTCCTCACTCCTTTGAGCGATGGTTGGCATCACGGGAAAAGTCATGACAACATCTCAGACATCCTTTTGGTTATCAGTGAGACAGTGGTTGGATGTCGATCTGTAAAAATTTAGGCAGTGGTTTTGTTCAGGCGATCGCGCCCAATGTTGTAGCTAAGAGTGTGAAGTGCATGAAAACTAAGCTTATTTTGACCGAGAAAGACATCAAACGTGCGATCGAAGAATACCTGGTTAGCACCAATCAAGGCAAAGCCACATCGATTCGACTGGAGCAGGGTAATAATGACGTTTCGCCTGATCCTAGAGAATATTCTGCTTTCTACGCCGAAGTTGAATTGGATGTCGAGGGAGACGGCATCGAGTCAGTAGAATTGAACTAGCCATAGTGGAGACGGTTTCAATGGATCTCACGATCGAGCTTGAGCAAGAAGAGGACGGACGCTGGATTGCGGAGATTCTTAACCTGCCCGGTGTTCTTGCTTATGGGCATACTCAAGAAGACGCTGTGGCAAGAGTTAAGGCGCTAGCCTTTCGCGTTTTAGCTGAGCAAATCGAGAATGGCGAGGAGGCATCTAAGCTCGAACATGTTGCCTTTCTTGCTGCATGAGTCAGTGGAAAGCAACCAAAGCGAGGCGGGTGCTGTCAACTTTATTACTCATTGGCTGGAGTGTGAAGCGAGAGACTGGTGGCTCACATAAAGTTTTGTCGCGCCCTGGCTGGGAAGACGTTGTGTTTGCGTTCCATGATGGCGAAGAGATTGGACCCAAGATGTTGGCACGGATTGCGAAACGTACTGGGCTAAAGCCAGGAGATTTGTAGTCGTTTTACAGTTGACGCTTCGATAGCAGGATGAGTTGAATGGCTTCTCGCAGGCTCTAGCGGGCTTCCTCTAGCGTCCGTTCTTGAACATTTGCACCCGGTAATTCTTGTACATAACCAAGGTACCAACCCTGAACTTGTTCAAAAACGCCCGTAAACGTGCTTTCCATGATTCGTCTTGCTCAAAGGGCTATACCCACCTCATTCTCAGACTATCCTAGAAAAGCTGATGTGATGAACTGTGATGCTGAACATTTCTCAACTGCTGGCAGACGAGCTTAATCTCAAACCGTTTCAGGTGAGCAATGCGCTCGAACTCTTTGCCGAAGGGTCAACCGTGCCGTTTATTGCGCGCTACCGCAAAGAGCGCACGGGCGAAATGGATGAAACCCAGTTGCGGGATCTGTCCGATCGCCACACCTACCTGACCGAGCTGGAAGAGCGCAAGAAAGCGATTTTAGAGTCGACCGCTCAGCAAGACAAACTCACGCCTGAACTGGAAGCCAAGATTACGGCGTGTTTGCAGAAAAACGAACTCGAAGATCTCTACCTGCCGTACCGTCCCAAGCGCCGCACTCGTGCCACGATCGCGCGTGAGAGAGGGTTGGAACCACTAGCCGCGTTCATCAAAGCGCTCAACAACCCCACCGCTGCATCTGCCGACCTAGCAACCGAAGCCGCCAAGTACGTTTCCGCTGAAAAAGGCGTGGCAACGGCTGAAGATGCCTTGAAAGGTGCATCTGACATTCTGGCAGAGGAAGTGGCAGAAAAGGCAAACCTCCGGGCCTACCTGCGCGAATACCTCATGGCGGAGGGCGTTTTAACCTCCAAAGTGAAAGGCGACCATCTCGAAGGCTCGACAAAGTTTGAGATGTATCGCAGCTATCAGGCAAAGGTAAAGGCGATCGCATCTCACAACCTGCTGGCGCTCTATCGCGGTGAAGACGAAGACATTTTGGATGTCGAATTGACCTTCGATGAAGACAACGTTTTGTCCTATTTAGAATCGCAGGAACTAAAAGCCAAACAGCGTGAGGTTCGCGCGTTCTACCGTGACCTGCTCAAAGATGCCTTCCATCGCCTGATGAAAAACTCGCTCATCACCGAAGTGCGATCGGCAAAGAAGGTGGAAGCCGATGTGGAATCCATCAGCACCTTTGAGGCAAATTTGCGGGAACTACTGCTGTCGGCTCCGGCTGGTATGAAGCCCACACTAGCGATCGACCCCGGTTTCCGCACAGGCTGCAAAGTAGCGGTACTTGATCAAACAGGGAAGTTTCTGGAATACCAAACCATCTTTCCCCATCAAGCTGCTGCGCAACGAGTGCAGGCAGGCAAGACACTTACGACGCTGATTGAACGCTATCAGGTGGAATTGATTGCCATTGGCAACGGCACGGCTGGACGCGAAACCGATGAATTTGTCACCGAAGTGTTGCAAGCGCTGGAACGTAAACCCATTAAAGTGATGGTCAATGAATCGGGTGCATCCATTTATTCTGCTAGCCTAGTCGCGATCGCCGAATTTCCTGATCAAGACATCACCGTGCGCGGTGCCATCAGCATTGGTCGTCGTCTGCAAGATCCCCTAGCGGAACTGGTGAAAATCGATCCGAAGTCGATTGGGGTGGGTCAATACCAGCACGATGTGGATCAGAAATTGCTGAAGAAAAAACTGGATGAAACGGTGGAAAGCTGCGTGAATTATGTCGGTATCGATCTCAACATGGCATCCAAAGAGCTGCTCACCTTTGTTTCCGGCATTTCGCCCACCATTGCCAATAATATCGTCGCGTATCGCACTGAGAACGGCGCGTTTGGCGATCGTCGTCAACTATTGAAAGTCCCCAAACTCGGCCCCAAAGCCTTTGAGCAGGCAGCGGGCTTTCTACGCATTCGCAACGGTAAAAATCCGCTCGACAACACAGCCGTTCACCCCGAAAGCTACAGGGTTGTGGAATCCATTGCCACCGATTTGAGCGTTCCCCTGACCCAAATCACGCAAGTGGCAGAGCGGTTGAAAAAGACCGATTTGAAAAAGTACGTGACGGACGCAATCGGGGAGCCGACCCTGCGTGACATTCTGGCAGAACTGGAAAAGCCAGGACGTGACCCTCGTGCGGAGTTCAAATACGCCACCTTCAAAGAGGGCGTGAAGGAAATGTCTAATCTCACGGTGGGTATGCAGCTAGAAGGCATTGTCACCAACGTGGCAAACTTTGGTGCCTTTGTAGATATTGGCGTGCATCAAGATGGATTGGTGCATGTCTCGCAGCTTGCCGATCGCTTCGTCAGCGACCCCAAGCAAATTGTGAAAGTCGGTCAAGTCGTGAATGTGCGCGTGCTGGAAGTGAACGAAAAACTCAAGCGCATCAGCCTTTCCATGCGTGCCGATGCTAGTGGGCAGGAGCGCAACCCACCGAAAGTGAATCCATCACCACTCCAAAGCAACTCATCTCAACCTAAAGCCAATCCATCTCAACCAAGGGTCAATTCCACTCAGCCCAAAGCGGCTACAGAGACAAAGCCTGCCACCTTGGAGGATTTGAAAGCAAAGTTTGGGAAAAAGCGGTAGAAGGCGCGATCGCAATAAGCCACAGAACCTCAAAGAGTGATGAAACAAAGCTTCTGTAACTCAAAACTCAAAACTGGTACTACATCTTCAGTTCCGCCAGACCGAGATAGCGAATCCCCAGCGGTGAGATGTCAAAGCGGCAGGGCAAAACGTGTAACCCAAGGGCGATCGCCTTTCGCAGCAAGGTTCCATACACTGGATCGGCACTGTCTCCCGGTGCAAAAAAGGGGCAGTCATTTCGATTGATAAAGTAGAGCATGACTGCCGTTGCTTCAGGTAGCAGTGCCGTCAATTCACGCAGATGCTTTTGTCCACGGGTCGTCACTGTATCGGGAAACAGCGCCACGTTGCCCTGTACCCAGGTCGTGTTTTTGACTTCGATGTAAATGGGGCGATCGCTCCCCGCCAGCAAAAAATCGACCCGACTTTTCTTGTCCTGACCATAGGGCACTTCAAGCCGAATCTCGCTGTAAGCACCCAGTTCAGGAATTGCCTTTGCCAGCAACGCCAAATTTACAACCCGATTCGGCAAGCTCGTATTCACGCCCACCCAGGTTGGCTGTGTATCACACACCTCAATCAATTCCCAGGTGTAGGGCAACTTGCGGTTTGGGTTATCGCTGGCAGACACATAGACCTTGTTGCCAGGGAGGTAAACGCCCGCCATGGGGCCAGTATTAGGGCAATGCGCTGTAATGACTTCGCTCGTCGCCAGCTCAATGTCTGCAAAAAACCGCTTGTACCGCTTGAGGAGAATACCAGGGTAAAGCGTCGGGTATTGATAAAGAAACTCAGTCATTAAGCGTGAAGAAACGACGTGACAATGCTATCCATTATGTCTATCACTATCGCTGGTTGCCCGTCTATGGGAACACTAAAACATCGTTACCGCTGAGTAAAACCGCTTTAAGGTGGTTCAAGGCAATGCAGAAAGCTCGCATTCGATTACTGACGCTATTTTTGGGTTGCGGGGCTGTGGGCTGGCTGCTCGTATGCTATCAAGCCTCTCGCGCTGTTTGGTTCCTGACGGAAGCGTTGCTGCTCTATCTAACCTGGGCTGGCACGGGCGCGATCGCGCTTTCTGTGGTCGGGGTGCTGGGATTGGTCTGGAGTGCCACGCTCTTTCATGGCAAAGCCGAGTTTTTGGTGTGGTTAGGGCTACCCTTCACACCAGCACAGCATTGGGCCGTTGAACTGCTGCTAAATTGGCTGTTCGCAATGGTTTTGATCGTTAAAATTGCTCTGACCAATCAATGGTTGCAAACAAAAGGTTGGCGTAGAACCAAAGCATTTTACCTGCTGGCGATCGTCACGAGTCTCGGTTTAAACCTGGTGCAGTTCATAAGAATCTTGTTGCCTTCTCCCTCCTATCTATAGAAAAGATTGTGAACGCTTTCAATCACACAAACACGTCTCATTACACCTCTCGCACACCTGATTACTACTTAGACAAACTGGCCTTACCCATTCGAGAAAGCTTGACCTTGGAGCAATTAGAGGCATTTCATCAACTTTTGAGTGAGGCGATACCAAAGCCATCTGCCAAGCTTGTAGATTTGAGATTCACGGTTGATCTGGTGCTTTCGCGTTTGGCTCTATAGGTAATTCAGGGAGTTAAGGGAGAAGAGTTTCTAACAAAGCACTGA
>NZ_JCACKR010000114.1:0-40342 GCF_059505485.1 Stenomitos rutilans | reverse complement strand
GCTTTCGCTTTATCGTCGAGGCCCTATCTGTCGCAGGCCTTGTTTAATTTGGTATGATTGCATGATGGCACAGAAACAACCGTTGACAGGAGAAGCCCTGATCAAAGAAGCTTGCCGACGGATTCGGGTTGCTCGCAGTTACTGGGATGCTCACAGGAATGCTGCCTGCCGAGGCGAGCGCGTTGGCGTTAGTCTGTGCGTTAGCACGCATCGTGCTCTGGCCCTTTACAACACACTCGCCAAGGAACAAAAGGAGCAAATTCCACAGCAGCTACGAGTTTGGCTGCGCTATCGCAGTGAAAAATGCTTTGGAGTACACCGCACTCCACCCAAGTCAACGCGCAAAACACGATCGCCAATCCAGAGCGATGATGACTAGCATTCCACCCCTGACCACTACAACCATTTGGGCTATTCTCGATGAAACGCTGGATGATGCGACTGTGAATCAGTTGGTGTGGCATGGGTTGGGCTACCGTTACGACGCAACAAGCGATCGCTGGGATACAACTGCCGTCTCCCCAGATTGGCAAGAAGCCTATCCTGAACCACCAGACTTTATCGAACATCGTCCGCCTAATGTCAAGCTGACACGATCCATTCCCGCCGAAAACAAACAACTGCTGAAGGAGAAGCTTGGGTTTCAAGGCTACAAGGTTGGCGAACTGATTCCACGCAAGACCCGACGCGCGACGATCGCGAACTGGCTTCTCAGCTATATGCAGCAAACGGGTCTCGATTCTTACGAAGATAGCAATTAGTGGTCAGCGGTCAGCGGTCAGTAGCTCTTCTGGGAAGCAACCTGAAAGGTCAGGAATCACAGTCTACTCTTGAAGCTGATCGCTGATCGCTCTCTAAGCAACATTCCACCCAAAATTGCAATGTCTACTCCCTACGCCTGGTTAGAGGACGCTCTCATAACCATTCATCGGGCAGATTGGTATCGCTCAGTGCAAGCAACCCAGGGGCGTGCTGGTGCCGTAGTGCAAATGGATGGGCAAGCCGTCATCAACTTTGCCAGCAATGACTACTTGGGACTGACAGGAGACGATCGCCTGATGCAAGCCGCGATCGCGGCCATTCAGGAGTTTGGCACGGGCAGCACAGGATCACGGCTGGTCAGTGGGCATCGAGAACTGCATGAGCAGCTAGAACGGGCGATCGCAGCGCTGAAACAAACGGAAGCCGCCCTGGTCTTTAGCTCTGGCTATCTGGCAAATGTGGGCACCGTGAGCGCACTGGTTGGTAAGCGAGATCTCATTCTGTCTGATCAATACAACCACTCCAGCCTTAAGCAGGGCGCTATCCTCAGTGGGGCAACGGTGTTGGACTACGCTCATGGGGATGTAGCTCAGGTTCAGCAATTATTGGCGCAGCACCGCGATCGGTACCGTCGCTGTTTATTACTCACCGATAGCGTCTTCAGCATGGATGGCGACCTGTGTCCGCTCCCAGAGCTTCTGGCACTCTCAGACACATTTGAGGCCATGCTGCTGGTGGACGAAGCCCATGCCACAGGCGTTTTAGGTGCAACAGGCGCAGGGGGTGTGGAGCATTTTGGCTGTACGGGACGCGCGATCGTGCAGGTAGGTACACTCAGCAAAGCACTGGGCAGTCTCGGCGGGTATGTCGCTGGTTCAGCCACGCTCATCGACTACCTACGAAACCGTGCGGCTGGCTTTATTTACACCACCGGGCTATCTCCAGCCGATACTGCCGCTGCTCTAGCTGCTATTGCGATCGTCCAGCAAGATCCCGATCGTCGCGCTCAACTCTGGCAAAACGTCACGACCCTCAAGCAAGCTTTGAGTCAGCAGCTTGCCACTAGAAGCAATCTGGAGATGAAGCTTCTAGCGTCTGAGTCATCCATCCTATGTTTGCAAGTGGCTAGCCCTGCGATCGTGCTGCATCTGGGCAAGCAGTTACGTCAGGCAGGAATCTTTGCACCAGCTATCCGTCCGCCCACCGTGCCCATTAGCCGTTTGAGACTGACCCTCATGGCAACCCATGACAGCACGCATTTGGAAAAGCTCGTCATCGCTCTGAACCAAGCACTTAAAAAGACCGAAGGCAACAAATCCAAAACGAAGGAAGGTTGAAGATGTAAGGCTATTTTGGGAGGCAGTTCAACGATCGTCTGAGATACATAGTTCAGCGTTATCAAGTACGGCGATCGCGCTTCAAATCATGGATGACTTTCTCCCATATCCATTGTTCAGACTGAAGAGGATTTTTTCTACGGGTGTACTCTAGTAGCCTGTTAGCTGTTTTCATATCGCCATTCACTAGGGTAAGAAGTTGGTTTTGTACCTTGCCAGTCACTGACTGTTTTGCTGCTGGCAAAACTGTTTGCTTTTGTTGCTTGAAGTTCTTGCCCTGAAGCGGTTGTGAGATATGAACATATAAAGTCGGTTTACCTGTCTGTGGTTTGCGCTGGTTGTCGATTGCTCGAATCAGCAAAAAAATCGAGTAAAAACCAGCACAAAAGATGAATGCCCAAAATAGAAAGACAAAAACTTCAATCATGGAAAGCCCAATTAATCATGTTTTAGAGTCATGCAACAATACAGACTCGATTAGACGGTAAAAGAGAGCTTGCCTACCAAAACTATAGGCAGACCGAACTTAACTTATTTAATTTAGTGATGCCAGATGCCTTAAAACACGTTTAGCTGGGCGATCGCTTGGGCAGAAGACATATCATACGGGAATCAATCGAGAAACTTTACCTTGATATGCGTTCAGATCTGAATATTCAATCCATTGCTGACCTTCGACAAAACTACACGCTGCAAGCACTCGACGAAGCAGACGTTGATCCTGATCCCATCAAGCAGTTTCAGCATTGGTTAGACCAGGCGATCGCGGCGCAGCTACCCGAACCCAACGCGATGACGCTTGCTACGGCCAGTCGTGAAGGCATCCCGTCTGCCCGCATCGTGTTGCTCAAAGGCTTGGATGATCGCGGTTTTGTCTTTTACACCAACTACGAAAGCCGCAAAGGGCAAGAACTGACAGATAATCCCCACGCAGCGCTGGTTTTTTTGTGGACTGTACTAGAACGGCAGGTGCGAATTGAAGGTCGGGTTGAGAAAATCACAGCCGCCGAAATGGACGCTTATTTTCAGAGCCGCCCGTTAGCAAGTCGGTTGGGTGCCTGGGCTTCTGATCAAAGTCGCATCATTCCCAATCGCGACGTGCTAGAACAACGCTTTGCAGAGTTGAAAACCATCTATGCGGATGAAAAAGTTCCTCGGCCCCCGCATTGGGGAGGCTACCGAGTCATTCCAATGCAGATCGAATTTTGGCAGGGACGTACCAGCCGTCTGCACGATCGTCTTCGCTATCGTTTAGAGCAAGGCCATTGGCTCCTTGAGCGTCTGGCACCTTAGTAGCTGGTTGGAGGCGATCGAGAATCCGGTTTTGCCCCCTCAGGGAGTTTGTCCCGGAAGAGAACCCGCTTGCACTGGGGAAAGATCACCCGACGCGGAAGGTGTGCCTGTGGAGGCGGGGGGTGGGCCGTTGGGTACTGGAGGTGCGCCAACACTACCAGAAGAGATTCCTTTGAAACCAGGCGGCTCTGTTGGCCTTGGAGGGGTAGACCCAGTAGCGGGTGGATTCGCCAGCGGGATGGTAGTTGGAAGCGCAATGGTTGGTGGAAACGTCGCAGGCATCGTCACGGTTGATGGAGTTAACAGGCGATCGGCAGGTGGGGCGATCGCGCTGGGTTCAGCCTGCTGCTCCACAGACGTTGTAGCCGTTGGTGTAGACTGGTTGATTACAGGAGCTTTGGCAGCGACTGGCGGTTGATCAGTGGCGGCGGTATTCTCACTGCAAGACCCAGGCAACGCTTGTGGGTTTGCAGCCTCAGCGGTTTCTGCACGAACTGCCGCGATCGCCGGATCGGTTTCTGTGCGATCGTTCGCTGCCATGCACTGCAAATTTAACCCCTTGACCAATTCGCTCGTGTCGTAAAACGTCTTGAGGTCAAAGCGATACACCTGCTCAATCCGATTGTTAGCCACAACAGCAATCTGCCCCGCTTGCAGCGTCTGCATTTGAGAGCGATCGCGGTTGGTAATCTCAATGCCACTTTCGGTGAGTGCCCCAACCAGAGTGACATTGGTTGCTGGCAGATAGCGCACAAACAGCGCTGAACCAGGGACATTCGCAATGGCATTGGGGGTTTGAATCCGGGTTTGCCCACGATTCGGAGGCACTAAAACGAGCAGCGTCCCATTCAACAGTTGTAGGGTGCGGCTTTCTGCCTCAAAGCGGAAGAGCGCTTGTCCCCCGACTCTAGCCAGTGAACCGTCATCAAAGTGTAGTTCCGCTCGTGCGGCTTGGGCGGTTAAGAGTGCGTCACCGGGGGCTAACGTATCACGAATGTTGGCCGATCGCGGCGCTTGATTGAGCAAGTTGAGTTCTACGGCATTCCGCAGGGAAGCAATCACAGCGCGTTTGAGGGGCACGCCAGCTTGAGCAATCGCAGGCACCACAATCGCACTAAGACTCAATGTTGTCAGTAAAGCAAGGCGACAAAGCCAGTAGCCCTTAACCATGACATCCTTCCATGCAACTCTCTAGCAGAACGGCATCATACTCCCGTTTGATCAGAACGATAAATGTTCACACAGCCATGCATCTCATGGCTGTGTGAACAATGCGTAGCACCGCTTCAAACGACATTTTAGGAAAACAACGTGCTTGGCTTCCCCTGGCGATCGTCTGAATCAATGCAACCCAAAAGCGTTGGTTCCAAAGGTGTCAACGCTTCAAACGACCAATCAAGCCCTGTGGAAGTGTGATGAATTCACTCAAGCATCAACCGTCCCGTTGAGGTGATCATATCGTAGTTGTAGGGCGCGAGTCCTGGGTTCATAGCCAGTCTTAGTCACACCCTCATATTTCGAAGAGCCAAACTTTACACCCCTGCTGTCAGACTTGGTCATTGATGAGCTAACACTGGCTTCATGCTCTTAGGGAAGGGCAACCAGCGCCACATCGACCCGTTGATCTCCTGCTGGGCTGACGATCGCCTTCACGCCAGGGCCAAAAAAGCTTGCGATTTTATCCTGCTTTTCCTGCCACAGCTCTAAGGGAATAAAAGGAGACTCAAATTTCAACACTAGAGTATATACACCCTCTGTTTTCACTTCCTGAACGCCGATCAGCGTTGGACATTCCTCATCTGTAGGACTCAAGCCAAGATGGCTGAGCGAGCTATCCAGATGTGCTCGTTGCCCATAGCGATAGCGCGTCACATCTTTGCGAATCTGATTTTGAGTTGAAGTGGCTTGCTGCTCTCGAAGAGCAAGAACATCAGGAGCCGTTGGCTGCATCAACGGTACTGGCTCCAACTCAGAAGCTTTGAGCGCTAACCCTCCTAATAAGAGTGGAATGCCGTAAAAGAAACCCACCAGGTTCAGCGTGGCATTATCGGTAATAAAATAGGCCCAAAAGCCAATGATGGTGAGAATACCACCGACGCTAAGACCCAGCGTACCTAGAGAAATTCGACGTAACATAGAGATAAAGGTCTGGCAGAATCGTAAAGATTTATTCTACGCTTATTATCCTTCTCTTAGGGCATTCGTGCTGATTAGGGGGATCAAGACAATCCTAAAATCGATACTCTTACTGAATGGTGAAGCTGCGTACACGATCGATATCGTGAGCTTCGGGATAGCTGATTGAGGTTGACCAGGAGGCTAAATGAATGCGCGGGTAATGCTAGCACCGTGCAGACAGGTACAGGGTCGCTGCCGTTTGACAACGCCAATGCAATCAGGTTAGGTGAATGGTATTCGCTCCTATCACCGCAAGGCTGGCTTGATTGCAGCCCTGACTTTATACCGTCAAGTAGCCAACGATCGCGTCTTGTTCGTTCGTTTTGTTCCCTTCATGTGGGCACTTCTATGTCTGAGGATGAAAATCGACGTTCTGCTGAAAAAGAGTCGTTGCTAGAGCAAATTAACGCGTTGAAACGAGAAGATGAGACGCTCAACAACATTTTGGCTGTGGACGTATGGGCCTTAGCTAAAACAATGGATGAGTTTCAACCCGGTTTTTGGTCAGCGTTTATGAAAAACCGCGATCAGGCGCTCAAGCGTTTTATTGACGAAGTCGTGCGCAGTAAACCAGTGAACGTCAAACGCCCTCCCTATTTGCGTTAGGTATGAGACCAAGCGTAGATAGTGACTGCTACAGCTCCCACCAGGGACGGATAAATGCTCGATCGGGCATGAAGACAATCGGTTTAACGAAGAGAAGCTTTACAATAGAACCTGGTCAGTAAAGGCTTAAATGACCACGCAAGCTTACATTCAGCAAAGGAAGCGCTAACAATGAATCCTGATACTCTTCGAGAGCGTATTACTCTGATTCAAGGCAAACGTGAAGCGTTAGTGCGTTTGTTAGAGCAACCAGACTTAGGCACGCTAAGGATTGATGTCAACCAGGCGATCGAAGAAATTGACGACCTTTTGGATGAATTTAAGCAAACTTTTCCAGACTCCCTATCAAGCTAATCAGAAGGCACAATCGTTTTACAAGATAGGTAGAGCCGTTCTGGCTTTTCAGAAAAGCGATAGCGTGGCCTGTGTGGGCCTTGTTTCTAAGCTTTAACCAACCCTGCGTCTATCTTGTTTTTGATTTTACCCACTTCTTTAGTGAAGGGTGCTGCCAATGTGTTGGTGCTATCTCACCAGAGTCAGCACGATCACAAGCGAAAAAGGTCAATAGGTATGGGCGATCGCGCTGTTCCTATACAACTTGTTGCCCAAGGTGTCTGACCATTGCAATCAGGTCTAACGTTGCAGTGTCTTTTTTGCAGAAAGCATCGATCTTTGCCGTCTGAATCATCACTTCTGTTTGCGGATCATCCAACGAAGAGTAGGCAAGAATCTGAATCTTTGGATTAGTGCTTTTGATTTGAGTGGAGGCGCTTAACCCATCTAAAACTGGCATCTGGAGATCCAGGATAATCACATCTGGCTGCTGCTGGTGCACCAGATCGATCGCTTCTTGTCCGTTGCTCGCTAAACCAACCAGTTCAATATCAGTCTGACTCCGAAGAGCCAAACTCAGACTGAGCCGGGTGAGTTCATGATCATCGACAATTAGAACACGAATAGCGGTTTTTTCACGCGTCAACATCCTAACCCTGGCATTACTAAACGATACGCAATCAGCTTCAGTTTAGTATTGACGAATACGTACGGCCTCTACCATGCGAGTTAACCGTTCGTACCTTTCTACTGTTCATACTAATGATCTTTTCATTATGACTGTTAAAGCGCTCCATATCTGCACCAAAGAAGCAGAGCTAAGATTGCTCTCACTTTGCTAGGGGTTGACATCAATGACTCATACACGTAGCTTCAGCAAGGTTCCAGTCCCTAGCCTTGTTTGTGGGGACGGGCGCGGTTAGGCTGATACAAGACTTTTGAGCTTAATTAATGACGCGCCCTAGCTCATTGCTGCATTCATGATCTGGTTTAATGGGCCAACCTTTACGACCGAGAACAAACGTCGAGCATCTACTGAGTTGCACTGGCTATGGCGTCTAAGGCATTGACGATCGCTCGTTTCACTTAGCGAATCCAATCTTTGAGTAAGGCTTGGCGGCGTGGGTGGCGAAGTTTACGCATCGCTTTAGCTTGAATTTGACGCACTCGTTCTCGCGAGAGATGATAGAGTTCGCCGATTTCAGTCAGCGTATAGTGCTGGCCGTCTTCTAACCCAAAGCGCAGTCGGATAATATCCCGCTCACGATCGCTGAGGTGATCCAAAACAGAATTGAGACGATCGCACAGCAATTTGTGATCCAAACAATCGTTTGGCGCAACATTGTCGGCATCTTCAATGAGCTGCATCAATTCTGTATCTTCTTCTCGCCCAACCCAAGCGTGCAGTGAGAGGGTACCCTGGCTCACATCCAGCACTTGCTCCAACTTGTCTTCATCAATTTCGAGGGCGGCCGCGAGTTCGGCTTTGGTTGGCTTGCGTCCAAGCGCTTGAGACAACGTTTGGCGGGCTTTGCGCACTTGATTCAATTTTTCGACCATGTGGACGGGAAGCCGCACGGTACGAGATTGGGAGGCGATCGCGCGTGTAATGCCCTGACGAATCCACCAGTAGGCGTAGGTCGAGAACTTGTAGCCGCGTTCGTAGTCAAACTTTTCAGCAGCGCGCATCAACCCCATCGCACCTTCCTGGATTAGATCTAGAAACGGCACACCCCGGTTGAGATATTTTTTGGCAATGGAGACAACCAGGCGTAAGTTTGCTCGCACCAACTTCCGTTTTGCCTGTTCACCGCGATCGCCTCCTTTGACAATTTCTCGCGCCAGCTCAATTTCTTGTGCTTGAGTTAGGAGAGGATAGCGAGCCATTTCGCGCAGAAATAACCCGACTGAATCATCGGTAAGACCGAGACGTTCAGCTTTGGTTGGCTTATATGGAACCTTGTCTGGAACCGGATCGTCCGGATCTAGCTCTTCAATTTCAGTGAGATCGATCGCAAAGTCGAGTTCGGCAATCTCTGATTCAGCGGAATCAGTTTCAATCGGATCGGGAGACAATTTAGCAGTCATAGACGCTCGAATAAAGCTCTCAGAAATGGATGTAAAATTGCCTCCAACTTTAACAAAGAATTTTGAAAATGCTCACTTTTTTTGAAAAAACTTTCTAAATTTTTGTGTTGAGGCTAAAGCAACCAATAATGGACGATACCAACTCCTTCATTTTTTGTCCATTTTATTGAGTGCACTATACGATCTTGGGTTTCATTCAGCCTCGATCGAGCACCAGCGATCAGTTTTTCTTATGGACTCAACGGTTTTTTTCAATAATTAGCTTTTTAGCTGATCGAACACAGTAGAAGGAGTCGAAAACTTTGAAAGGTCGTTATCTTTACAGTTCGTTACTCAAACGTCAACCCTGACTAGTCGCCGATCATCTACTTTTAAGTCATTAGTTAGGGATCTACTTCTCTTCTCATTCGTCAAAAAATTGCCCTCGATCGCAGTCGCGCAAAATTTCTGATGCCACGTTTGCACTCCAAAGGTTCCTGGTTTTTAAACTATCGGTTGGTGCTGTTAGTCAGCATGGCGATCATTGTGCCGATCGGGTATGTCATTCGCTTCGCTCCCAACCCGACCTTCGCATGGTTAAATGATGCGATCGGCAGCCTTGCCTACGAAATTTTCTGGGTTTTGCTCGCGGCTTTCTTCTCACCGCGCACATCCTCACGGGCGATCGCGATCGGTGTTTGCCTGGTGACTTGCGGCTTAGAGTGGCTTCAGCTTTGGCATCCACCATTTTTAGAAGCAGCACGCGCTACTTTAGCAGGGCGGCTCATTCTAGGCAATACCTTTAACTGGTTGGATCTTCCGCCTTACGTCATCGGCAGTGGTCTGGGTTGGCTGTGGGCGCGATCGGCTCAATGGGTGACGCGGAGGGAGTGATACCGATTTAAAGAATGACGGCTACAGATCAATCGGTGGGTAGGGGCAAGGCAATGCCTTGCCCCTACAGGATGTGTCGCATTTTCAATTCAAATTGGTATGAGAGGATGCAGAAGGTGCGAGGGCAGTTTTGAGTTGATTAAGCAATTAGCGGTCAGCTATCAGCAGTTAGCGGTCAGCTTTTTTAGCCTTTAGCCTTTCCCCTGCCTCCCTTGCTTCCCCTGCCTCCCCTGCCTCCCCTGCTTCCCTTGCTTCCTTACCAAGCAAGCTGCTTTAGACTATGGATTGCAGCCTTATGAATTAGAGTCGTCTTGCTCCAATCTCAACGCTGCGATCGCACATCATTTAAATAGATATAAATAGATAAATTAAATAGATAAATAGACTTGGAGCAACGTTATGGATGTCAAAGCTGCTGTCGCGCTCGAAGCAGGCAAACCCCTCAGTATCGAAACCGTGCAGCTTGAAGGCCCTAAAGCAGGCGAAGTGCTGGTGGAAATTAAAGCGACTGGCGTTTGTCATACCGATGCCTACACGCTCTCTGGTAGTGACCCTGAGGGGCTGTTTCCTGCCATTCTGGGGCATGAGGGCGCGGGTGTTGTTGTAGACGTTGGTGCAGGCGTCACATCGCTCAAACCAGGCGACCATGTCATTCCTCTGTACACACCCGAATGTCGCCACTGTGAATACTGTTTAAGTCAGAAAACCAATCTGTGTCAGGCAATCCGCTCTACTCAAGGGCGAGGTGTGATGCCGGATGGTGGTAGTCGGTTTTCGATCGACGGCAAACCGCTTTACCACTACATGGGCACCTCCACGTTTGCCAACTACACTGTGCTGCCCGAAATTGCCGTCGCCAAAATCCGCGAAGACGCGCCGTTTGAAAAGGTCTGCTATATCGGCTGTGGCGTTACAACTGGAGTTGGTGCCGTCATCAACACCGCAAAGGTCGAGCCAGGAGCGAATGTCGTCGTCTTTGGGCTGGGTGGCATTGGGCTAAACGTCATTCAAGGTGCCCGCATGGTGGGTGCCAATATGATTGTGGGCGTAGACCTGAACCCCAAAAAGAAAGCCCTGGCTGAAAAGCTGGGCATGACGCATTTTGTGAATCCCAGTGAAATTGAAGGCGATTTGGTCGCGCATTTAGTCGAGCTGACGAAGGGTGGCGCTGACTATAGCTTTGAATGCATTGGCAATGTCAACGTGATGCGTCAAGCGCTGGAATGCTGCCACAAGGGCTGGGGCGTGAGCGTCATCATTGGTGTGGCAGGGGCAGGGCAAGAAATCAGTACTCGCCCGTTTCAACTGGTGACGGGTCGCGTGTGGAAGGGCAGTGCGTTTGGTGGCGCAAGAGGCCGCACCGATGTCCCTAAGATTGTAGACTGGTATATGGACGGCAAAATCAATATTGATGATTTGATCACAAATGTGATGCCCGTTGATCGTATCAACGAAGCCTTTGACCTAATGCATAGCGGTGAGGGCATTCGGACGGTGATTACGTTTTAGCAGAAGCCATCAAGTATGGATGGTTCGACCATAAAGTGAGCAGCTATGACGATCGCAACACCTAAACAAGACTTACGCAAATTCTCGCAAAACTGCCCCCCGGCCCCCAACTTTGGGAGCAAGCACTTAAAGTCCCCCAAAGTTGGGGGATTTAGGGGGCAACTGCGTAAGTCCTGCTAAAGTTACTTTACAGGCATTCTTGCAGTTGCCTCATATTGAGGAATCATCCTCTTGGGAATACATTAATGGCGAGGGAGTGCAAAAGCCGATGGGTGTTGGTAAACACAGTCTGTTGCAGAAAGGTTTGATCGCAGCGATCGATCAGGCACAGACGGGCTATGAAGCCTTGCCATAGACGCTATTGCACCTACCCTTCGGGAAGCCGCAATAGCGTCTATGGCAACCGTTCCATTGTGCCAGATGTGGTGGTCATTGCTAAAAACCACCTGCCACTGGATGAAAGTGGCGATAGAAGCAGCGCTGGTATTGAGTTTGCTCCACCCTGGGTGATTGAAATTCTCTCTCCGGCTCAAAGCCAAACGAAGGTCACTGGCAACATGCTCCACTGTCTTCGGCATGGCAGTCAGTTAGGCTGGTTGCTTGATCCCCACGAGCGGTCAATCCTGGTCTACCAGCCCGATCGCTTGCCAGAGTTACTCTTTGGCAGCGATCGGTTGACTGCACTGGACGGCGTAACCTTGTCGTTAGCCGTTGAGACAGTTTATGGCTGGTTACAACGAAACTAGACTCTAGCCTTGCGTCGTTTGGGCACAGGCGCTTGGGCAACGGCTTCCTTCGATGATGGCTTTCGTCCAGGCTTGCCTTTGATGCTGGTTTCGCGCTCAAGGCTGTTTTTAGCAGCCGCTTTAGGGCGACCACGCTTAGGTTTTGCTGGCGCTGGAATTGATTCTGTTGTAGCCTCTTTGGATGATGAGGGTGCCGGAGCGTTGATCGGGGTTGGTTCAGCAGGTGTTGCTTCGTCAGCCGATGGTTCAGAGGCGATCGAGGCAGGCGTATCGGTAATTTTTGCAGCAGTGGCTTTACCTGCTTTAGCGGCTTTCCCGATTTTAGCTAATCGTCTTGCGGCTGAAATGTAGTTTCTCAAGGTAGAAGCGCTAATCTTGGCACCGTGACTTGTCAAAATTTCAGCGAGGTCATCATACGATTTTCCTTCTTTCAACACGGCGCTCAGAAGTTCGTGCTGTTGCTCAATGACCGTGCGCGAGGTGAGCTTGGCGGTCGCCTGATCAGACAGAGCGCTGATGAGCTTCTCGGTGGCACTACCGGGTGTGGCGCTGCTGGCGGTGGCATTCGTTGACGGCTTTGCTTTAGTTGCTTTCGCGGTTGCGGTTGATTCTGAGGGTTTGCGACCGTTCTTCTTCCGTCCATCAGGTTTTACAACTGGTTCAGCGATGGTTTCAATAGGGGCATCCTGGCTTTCGATCGCCGTCGTTGGAATGGTGTTGGTTTCAATCGCAGGCAACAACAGCGCTTGAGCCGTGTCTTGTTTGCGCCAATCATCAAACGAAGGTAAACCTGCAATGTGCAAATGGCGAATTTGCTCTCGCAATACTTCATCGGAATTACGGAGCGTTGCTTCGCAGACAAATTTGAGGTATTGATACTCAATCTCAGCGAGAGCGACTTCGACATCGACGGTCTGAAACGAAATTTTTCTGAAGGCTGTGAAATCTTGAACCACGATTATCTCCTTTACACGTTAACGAGGATGGTTGAAATTGTTTGCTGCCAGCGCATGTGAAAATTCAATACGCCACAATCCAAAGATGTTGCTACAGGTCCACTTCCCAAAAAAAAGGCTTTCAGTCTACTCAAATGGGTTTTCCTCTCGTCACCGTATGGAGCCTCCATCGGTCAAGAAACGCCCGATCGCGAAATGAATGTTATGCACCAAGCTTAGAAACGTTCTACATCTACTGACGTTATACTGCCTGTGGCTTGAGGTTGATGCAAAATTTTTAGCCAATTTTGCGATCGCACCACAGAACTTAGTCAACATTTGATCAAATTGCCCAATTCTGGTCGATTGCCCAATTCTGGTCGTAGAACTTCAATGATTGAGCAAGTAAAAACGCCGATGAAGGTATGCCGACACGTTTGTTAGACTCTGGCATAGCTTTATTAAGACTTACGCAAACCTCGGAGGTTTTAACCACAAATGAGGCGTCGTTACCCAATGTAGCCGTTTAAACCTCCGAGGTTTTGGTCAAACCACGTCAATCCTGTTTGTGCGATCGCACCTCAACCTACTTTAATCATCATGCGAATTTCACCTGTCTTATTTTTACCGCCAGTCTTGGTGTTATCGGGATCGTCTGCGATCGCCAACGACGATCGTCCCGCTTCGCCTCAACCCGCTATCGTCTCGCCCACTCTCGCACCACTCACGATCGAGTCACTGGCAGGAACGTATACCCTTGATGATGAAGAGCGATGGGTAGCCACGAGATTAGAAGAGATGCAAAAAGACGGGCTGGATGATGAAACCTTAAAGTCAATGGAAATACTTCTAAGGCGGTCGTTCATCACAAGCAAAGTCACGATCGCCGCAGATGGCAAGTTTGAATTTCAGGAGTTAGATTTCAAGGCAGACGGACAAGTCAAGCATGACAGCGACAAATTCATTTTGACCATTGACCTAGCCAAACTCATCAAAAGGACAGACGGTTCAACTAACCCTCTCAAATGTACCAAGTGCTGTACATTCACTTTAAATGTTTCAGCCGATGGGCAAAAGTTACTACGCTACGATTTCAAAAAGTCTTCCAAACTCCTGCGCGTCTATGTGAAGCGGTAACGCAACTGTTACGAAAAGGATACAGGTTGGCAAGTTGTCACTATTTTTAATAAAAGAGTGGTTTGCGGCGATCGAATCCCGTTGAGTCAGCCGCGACAAATAGATGATTGCCTGGGTTTCAGTAGGTCGATCGCCGCTCAGTAACGCTTACGGTGCTGCTGATCCCTTCTAGGGAGGCTATGAGAGCGATGAATGGGCACGTGGTGGAGGGGCGATCGCAGCAAAATTCCGCCAGAGCAAACATTTCAGCGGTGTTTTCTTGATTGTCTTTTGTTCCGTTTTATATAAAAAGCAAAGTTAAAACTGATTAAGCGATCGTTTTAGAAATTGATAGGGCTTTATGCTTGCTGAGAAGGCTCTGGTAAATTTAGACGGGTTCATCGTTTGTTTAGCAAGTCTGTTCATTGTTGGTGGCGCTTTCCTTTGCGATCGAGTTGCCCAATAATGACTTCAACGACCAGCGGCATTAGCCCACGACACGATTAGGAGACTAACTAGAGTGAAACTCGCAGTTTACGGCAAAGGCGGCATTGGCAAATCCACGACAAGCTGCAACATCTCAGTCGCACTGGCGCGTCGTGGCAAAAAAGTTTTGCAAATTGGGTGCGACCCCAAACACGACAGCACCTTCACGCTCACAGGGTTCCTCATCCCCACCATCATCGACACCCTGCAAGAAAAAGACTATCACTACGAAGATGTGTGGTCTGAAGATGTCATCTATAAAGGCTATGGCGGCGTGGATTGCGTCGAAGCAGGTGGACCTCCCGCAGGCGCAGGCTGTGGCGGCTACGTGGTGGGCGAAACCGTCAAGCTGTTGAAAGAACTCAACGCCTTTGATGAATACGATGTCATTCTGTTTGACGTGCTGGGCGACGTGGTGTGCGGTGGCTTTGCCGCTCCCCTCAACTATGCTGACTACTGCATGATCGTCACCGACAACGGTTTTGATGCGCTGTTTGCAGCCAACCGCATTGCGGCTTCTGTGCGCGAAAAAGCCCGTACTCATCCCCTCCGTCTCGGTGGCCTCATCGGCAACCGCACGTCCAAGCGCGACCTGATTGACAAGTACGTTGAAACCGTGCCCATGCCCATTTTGGAGATTTTGCCGCTGATTGAAGACATTCGCGTGTCGCGGGTGAAGGGCAAGACGCTGTTTGAAATGGCAGAAACCGATCCGTCACTCAACTATGTGTGTGACTACTACCTCAACATTGCGGATCAAATTCTGGCGCGTCCCGAAGGTGTTGTTCCCAACGATACACCCGATCGCGACCTGTTCGCCCTTCTCTCTGACTTCTACCTCAACCCTGCCAAACCACCTACGCGAACAGAATCAGAAGAATTAGATCTGATGATGGTCTAAGGGGCAGTTTTGAGTTATGAGTTATGAGTTACGAGTTAGCGAACCAACTCAAAACTCAAAACTTACTTCCCCGTGAACACTGAGCAAATTCGCCAATCGGTGCGAGAAAAATGGTTGACCTACTACGCCGAAAATCGCCAATGGCTGTCGAGACTGGGTGTATGGGTCAACTGCGATGGACAACGCCGTCCCTCCTCTGGTTTTATTTTGGCAACCCTCTCAGTGTTGGAACCACGTTTGGCGCAACTGTTACCCCTGGTGGTCGATCTAAGCAGTAACCCCGATCGCATCGTCATGGCACTGGGACTCAACTTCAACCCTGAAGACCAGCTAGACAAACTGGCAGCCACCAGCGGTACCACCAGCGATCCTAAAAATGGCTCCCGTAAGCTACTGCCTGCTGGCTTAAATGAGATCAACATTCAAGCCAGTCAAATTCCACTTAAAGCGCCTGCTGAAATGGATGAAGACTGCCGTGGCTCCCGCGATCGCCGTGATTAATCCTCCACTATCTTCTGTACGGGCGGGTTTGTGAATCCCTTTTGCTAGTAATCAGTTTGATTTCTAAAACCGCCCCTACCAACTATTAACAATTCCTTCTAGAGAGGACACCAATCTATGACTCTTGCCGAAACCGAACCGCAAGCCCTGAACTTTGAATGCGAAACAGGCAACTACCACACCTTCTGCCCCATTAGCTGCGTCGCATGGCTGTATCAAAAAATTGAAGACAGCTTCTTTCTCGTCATTGGCACCAAGACCTGCGGCTACTTTCTGCAAAACGCAATGGGCGTGATGATCTTTGCTGAGCCGCGCTACGCGATGGCAGAACTGGAAGAAGGCGACATTTCCGCACAATTGAACGATTACGAAGAACTGAAGCGGTTGTGTGCCCAGATTAAGCGCGATCGCAACCCCAGCGTGATTGTGTGGATTGGCACCTGCACCACCGAAATCATCAAAATGGATCTGGAAGGGTTGGCTCCCCGGTTAGAGGCAGAGATTGGGATTCCGATCGTCGTCGCGCGTGCGAATGGGTTGGATTATGCCTTCACGCAGGGTGAAGATACCGTTCTTGCGGCAATGGTCAACCGCTGCCCCGACAAGGCCCCCGCAGCAGAGGGCGACAAAGAAGAACGCAACGCGATTACCAAATTGCTAAACTTTGGTCGCAAAAAAGAAGAGATTGCCACATCCGAATCGGAATATGTGGATCACCCGCCGCTGTTGCTGTTCGGCTCTCTGCCTGATCCAGTAGTTACCCAATTGACGTTGGAATTGAAAAAACAGGGCATTAAAGTTTCCGGTTGGTTGCCTGCTAAGCGCTACACGGAATTGCCCGTGATTGAAGAAGGCTATTATGTGGCAGGCGTGAATCCCTTTCTCTCGCGCACCGCGACCACCTTTATGCGTCGTCGTAAGTGCAAGCTGATTGGCGCTCCCTTCCCGATCGGCCCTGATGGTACCCGTGCCTGGATTGAAAAAATCTGCTCGGTGTTTGGCATTGAACCGAAAGGGTTGGACAATCGCGAAGCGCAAATCTGGGCAAGCCTGGAAGACTACCTCCAACTCATTCGCGGCAAATCCGTCTTCTTTATGGGCGACAACCTGCTGGAAATCTCGCTGGCACGCTTCCTGGTTCGCTGCGGCATGACCTGTCCCGAAATCGGCATTCCCTACATGGACAAGAGGTATCAAGCAGCCGAACTCGCGTATCTGGAGCAAACCTGCCGTGAAATGGGCGTTCCCACTCCCACCATTGTGGAAAAACCCGACAACTACAACCAATTGCAGCGTATCAACGACTTGAAGCCCGATCTCGTGATTACAGGCATGGCACACGCCAATCCCCTAGAAGCGCGGGGCATCAACACCAAATGGTCAGTGGAATTCACCTTTGCTCAAATTCACGGCTTCACCAACGCCCGTGACATTCTAGAACTAGTGACCCGACCTCTCCGCCGCAACAACAACCTCAAAGATCTCGGCTGGGATAAGTTGGTGCGAGAAGAAACAAAAGTCTAAGTAAGCTTGAACCATCAATGACTGAAGCAGGGTTGGCAAGGCTGACCCTGTTTTTAGCGCTGTTCTTTCTACCGTGACTGAAAATCGTTTTGCTCCTTCAACCAAGCCTTGATTAATAAATTTGAAAGCAGCTTAATCATCCTTTCTTAGCTATTAAAGCCTCAAACAATTCATGCAACCTATTCATCACTAATTGCAAATTAAAAAAATCAACATAGCAATCAGGAATGCTGTCTGAGTGTCTAATTGGTTTAGAGTCAGACTGTGAATTTAAGTATCTAAATGAAGTGGAGCCAGGATCTATTCTATGGAAATCAATTAAGCGCTCTTTGATCCAAAAGGGAAACTTTTCACCGTACTTAACTTCTATTCTTGCCACAAGCGTATCTATAGAATGCTCGCTTCCATCCTTATTAAAATCGTAGTCGCCTACTATTTTTAGATATAACTCAATGGAATGCCTGTACAGAAAAAATATAGGATAGGCAAGATCGTATGGTAACGGACTAAGCTTAACCTGTCTAACCAATTCATCCGCAGCAGCTTTATAACTCCTTGCAACCTCAACTTGATGGAATTTAGAAGCCATATCGCCTATTATTATTCCTCTAGTCCACGCTTCTTCGCCCTCGTAGTAGTTTTCCGTATTTAGCAAATCTTGGAATATGGGAGTATTCAGATACTGGAACTCGGTATAAATTTCCTCATCTTGCCTTCCTGAACATAAAAGCGAATCTATATGTTCGTAGTCTGGATCTTCGTCCCAGTAGTAGTAAACAACGGCTAAAACTCTTAAGTCTGATTGTGTAAACAAACGAGCTTTTCCTTTAGCAGGATTAGCAAAATCACTAAGATGTTGCTTAAACTCGAATGCCCACTTTTTAACGAGTTCTTTATCTATCTCAAATACTTTAGCTACTTCTGATACGTTTCTCATGTCTTCATACTTTCTGATCTTTGGATGTAGAATTATACTGATCAAGGCTATAGCAGTCAAAAATTCTGGGTCACTTGAAATCATCAGGTAAAGCTAGCACTAACCTGGTAACACCTTTCACTAATTTAAGGGCTATGTCAGAATAAGGGTAGATGTATTCTCTAACCACTCAACAAGCTCTAAAAGCAGTCAAAGCTTATCGACATTATTGAGACATCACATTACTTCGGTTCGATCCTCTTACTGGCGATGTCTGTATTCTGGCTGGGGATAACATTGAAACTAGCATTGATTCAAGATGGACGCTGGGAGTTTTCTAATGACACCTGACTTTGAAAGCATGAGTAAAGCCGAGCTACGGGCGTATGTTCTAGAAAACCGAGAAGATCTGGAAGCCGTTCGTTCCCTCATGCGTCGTCGAAGTCCTAACGCTGTGCGATATGACTTTTCAGATGCCGAGGAGGGGCAGGCGCAGATGACAGAAATACTGCGACGGAAGATTAATGGTGAACTTTGAGGCAAATCATGCAGTCAACGCCAACTAATGCAATTCGTTGGACGATCGCCGATCTGGGTCTTTTTGAAGGCGATCGCGTGAACCGTTATGAAATTATTGACGGAGAGCTTTTTGTGACAAGGGCACCCAACTGGGAACATCAGGCGGCTTGCATCAACATTGGATCAGTACTGAAGCTTTGGTCAGATGAGAGTGGGTTGGGTCGAGCAAACATTACGCCCGGTGTTGTCTTTTCAGATTCCGATAATGTGATTCCTGATGTCGTTTGGATCAGTAATGCTCGCCTGGAGCGCTTGTTAGATGAGGCAGGACATCTTACCGCTGCACCGGAATTGGTGGTTGAAGTACTATCTCCAGGGAAAATAAATGAACGGCGCGATCGGGAAGCAAAGCTAAAACTGTATTCTGCTCAAGGCGTTTTTGAATATTGGATTGTCAATCTTAAAGAACAGTCCGTTGAAATCTACCGTCGTGAGAATGCAGCCTTAAAGCTTGTAGCTACTCTCTACAGTCAAGATGAATTAACCAGCCCAGTCTTACCTGACTTTCGCTGCTTGGTCAACCAGTTTTTTTAGAATGCAATGCCGCATCACAGTCAAATTCAGGCTGAAACAGAGTGGTTGCTCACGTTGAGCATGGGTTAGGAGCGCTCCCAACGAAACTTGCGATCGACTTCTTGAATTGGCACATCGTTAATACTGGCAAACCGCCGCATCATCAACCCATTTTCGGCAAATTCCCAATTCTCATTCCCATAGGCGCGATACCAGAAGCCTGCATCATCGTGCCATTCATATTCAAAGCGCACCGCAATGCGGTTGTCCATAAAGCACCAGAGTTCTTTTTTGAGGCGGTAGTCGAGTTCTTTTGCCCACTTGCGTTTGAGAAATTCTCTAATGGCAGCACGTCCACTAAAAAACTCGGCTCGATTGCGCCATTCCGAATCTTCGGTATAGGCCAGAGCAACCCGATCGGGATCGCGGGTATTCCAGGCATCTTCTGCCGCTTGCACTTTGGCTTTTGCAGTTTCCAGGGTGAATGGGGGAAGTGGGGGTTTTGTTTCCATAGGTTGTGATGTGTTTAGGTTTGACGGTGGGCTGACATCGTTTACCAGGAGCCTGTGCGATCGAGAAAGGGTGAAAACTCCGCCTGTGACCACCGCAAAGGTAAACTTCCTTCCACTCGATAGCCTTGAGTCAGAGAAAATTGCAACAATCGCTCTGCTCCTGCGTAAGCGCTCACTTCCATACCGTCCCAAATTACTTTGGCAGTGCCTGTTAAGTAAAGTAGATCCCCGCGATCGAAATCTAGAAACAGCAAGCCAGCGCGAGGATTGAGTTCCAGGTTGCCAAACGTATTGAAATGGTGATTACCAGAAAAGTCCGGGACTGTAAGCGTCTGATCGTCATCAAGCCGCACAAAGCCTGGTTTACCACCACGATGAGAAACATCTACACCACTGGCTGCTCTTGCTTCTGCGGCTTGATACGCCGTTGTAATAAAGAACGTGTCTGATCGGGTGATCATCGCACGTTCCATATCTCCCAACCTTTCTACCGGATGAATCGGTTGGGACGGTTTCACCAGATGTCCTTCAATCTCAAACTGACGGGCTTGAATGTATTGAGGGCAGTTGCCAAAGCTTTGCTCTACCTGCACATCGAAACCATCGCGGCTTACGGCTGTCACAAAGCCATTGAGACGATTACGGCGGCGAGTATGCAGTTCAATCCCAAGCAGCCCAATCTTAGCACCCATTGTAAGCGTGCTGGTTAAAGGGTCGCCCAAAAGGGGGGTAGCGGTGATGCGCAAGGTGCGATCGTCCGGGGTAGATAGAAAGCCAGGGTTGCCCACCAAAATGGAAGCCCACGGCTTTCCATCAGCATCTACCGTACCCACAAGCACATAGGAAAGTTGAGCAAAAAACTGGCGATGCTGAAGCGTAAGGTACGTGCGAATTATCTGCCGTCCTTGCTTATTAATGCGATCTAACACGCCCAGTCGAGCCTGAATGGCAAGTTCCCCTGCATGAAACGGAGATTCAATCCTTGACCAGCCTGAGTTGAACATATGCTTGCTCCGTTCAGATGAGTGTTGGTTTTACAGCTTTTTTCCTTTGCATTCCACACACCCGATATTCCACACCCCACACCCTCTCCGATCAAAACCGCGAACGATGGGTTGATGACGTGCGCCTTTAGATTCCTGCCATTGGGGTATAACCAGGGAGTTGTTTAACACGATCGATCCAGGCAAGCACATTGGGGTACGCATCGAGGTCAATTTTGCCATCCCTCGCCAGTGCAACGTAGGGAAACACTGCGATATCCGCGATCGTAGGGTGATCGAACTCCAGCCAGGTGTGCGTGCTCAAGTGTTTGTCGAGTTGCGTCAGGATGAAAGCAGCTTTTTGGTGAGCGCGATCAATATTGATATTGGTCGCACCAAACAGGTAGTAAAGCCGTGCAGTTTCAGGCCCCTGACGCACTTCACCCGCCGCTGTTGACAGCCAACGAATCACTCGACTCATCGGCTCGGCATCCACAGGCAACCAGGCTTCACCGCCATACTGCCGTGCCAGGTAGACCAGAATGGCTTGAGCATCTGCTACAACGGCCCCGCCATCAACTAAAACAGGTACTTGCCCAAAAGCATTGAGCGTGAGAAATGCAGGCTGCTTGTGTGCACCTGTGAGCAAATCGACCTTAATCCATTCGTAATCTAAGCCAAGCAGCGACAGCATGAGCTTTGCTTTGTAGCTATTGCCAGAAACTTCGTGGCCGTAAAGCTTGATCATGGGTTGAATCCTTGAAGGTTAATCACAACAAACGCGAGGCAAAGGAACCGTGGGATGGGAGCGATTCCCGTTCTAACCGAGCCAGAGCGGCAAAGACACATAGCGCACCTCAGACCATCAAAGGTTCCTTGACAGATAGAACGATCGAAGTGAACAGAACATGGCGCATAGAGCTTTGTTGTCTGGAAAACTGTACCGTTCGTTCGGTCTAGATTCACTGTACCGATCGTTTGGTACAATGTCAACAGATGGATTCAACGTCTTTAGATTTCTGCAAGCCTGAGCAAATGCATGTCTAAACAAACTCATGTCTAAACAAACTCATGTACCACCACTGCTCGACTTGTTTCGGCAATATGGCTACGACGGTGTAACGCTCTCAAAAATTTCTCAAGCGACGGGATTGGGCAAGGCCAGCCTGTATCATCACTTTCCTGGCGGAAAGGATGAGATGGTAGAAACGGTTTTGATCGCTCTAGAGCAAGGTTTAGAGCAAATTGCTATCGAAGCGTTGCAATGTGAAGGGGATGCGCTAACTCGGTTAAAGGCAATGTGCGATCGCATCAACAAGGTTTATAACAGCGGGCAAAAGCCTTGCCTGTTAGCGGCCCTGATGCTTGGCTCCGGGAAGGACGTCTTTCAAGAGCGGGTACGGACTTTGCTGCGTGTGTGGATTAGTGCGATCGCGGCAATTTTGATCGATGCAGGCATGGATGAAGCGATCGCACATCAGCGCGGTGAAGATGGAGTCATCGCCATTCAGGGGGCATTGATTTTGGCTCAGGGACTAGATGATCCTGATCCCTTCCAACGAGTGATTCAGCAACTGCCTGAGCAACTCTGCCGCGGACTGATGTAAATACTGGTTAATTTAGCTTTCTAGCCAACCTTGCTGAGGACGCAGAACTGCATTTAGTAGCCACTGCCGCCATTACCTGTATACATCCCAATGTGCATATTTATCGCCAGATTGAGGCATACACACCGGAATGATTAGCGCTCTACCACCAGACAGATGTGTTTGTTTGCCAACCCATTCAGAGCCGTTTGGCTGGGTGTTCATCGAAGCACTAGCAACAGGTTTGCCAGTGATTGCCACTGATCTCAATGCCATTCCTGAAATTGTTTCGCATAAAGAAACGGGCTTTTTGATTGCCCCAAGCGACCATTTTGCCCTCACCCGCAGCCTCTGCACCTTGATGGATTATCCCCATTTATGCCTTGAAATGGGTATGAGAGGGCGGCAGGTCGCCGAGCAAATGTTTGATGTTCATAAAAATTTTCAGCTCTTGGAGTCTCTGTTTCGCGAAGTCGGTTTGAAGCAGTCATGCCTACTCAGTCAGCTATGAAAATTTTGTTCACGTGTCATTATCATCGCAATCCCAACGCTGGAGCCTTTGGTGTCATACCGATTTAAAGAATGACGGCTACAGATCAATCGGTGGGTAGGGGCAAGGCAATGCCTTGCCCCTACAGGATGTGTCGCATTTTCAATTCAGATTGGTATCACAAACCGCTTCGCATTGCTCAAATTGGCACCTATATCATTCGCAAAGGAGTGCATTATGCTGCGCCAGCGTTAAATACCATGCTGGCTCGTTATCCCCAAGTGGAAGTGAGCTTTTTGGATACAGAATGCCCCGTCAAAAAAGCATATGCCGATTTTGATGTGGGGGTGCGCGATCGCGTGACCGTTGTGCCCACCGATGCCAACGAAACCCTACCTTCACTGCTCAAAGGGCATCACATTAAATTGTTTCCCACCATTTCCGAGGGGTTTGGAGTTGCCCTGGTGGAAGCAGTGGCGTGTGAACTGGCACCCATTACAACAGCAGCACCAGGACCGATGGAAATCGTGCGCGACGGGCATAATGCTGTTGTGATTCCCTGCCGCGATCAGATAGCGATCGAGCAGGCATTAGGGCGGTTAATCTGCGATCGACCCTATCTAGAAGGGTTGCGCCGTAATGCTTATGAAACGGCTCAAAGCTACAGTTGGTCTAATCTGGCTCAACAGGATCTCTCGTTGTATCAGCGAGCCTACGCGTTAAGGCAAAGTGCGGTTGCCATTAATCTCGGTCAGGGCTAACTAGGGCGCGTCATCAATTAAGCTCAAAAACCTTGAGTATCAACCTTACAGCGCCCGTCCTCACAAACAAGGATAGGGGCTAGAACCCTTGCTTCAAGTCATGTGTATGAGTCATTGATGACAGCCCCTAGTGTTCTGAAACAGAAATGATGCAACAGGCTTGAGCACTACTCAGTCCTCAGCACTCTTTCAACCGACGTTGCAGAACTTTTGATGCGCTGTACTAGAGACATTGCGCCAAGCTTACTTTCGCACAATGTAGAGATCGTAAAGGTTTCGGATCCGAAACCTTTACGATCTCTACATTGTGCGCGATTTTTAAGCTGTCGCGGATCTAAATCCGCTGGCAAGGCATTACAGACCTAGACCTTGGGGTAACCCGTGAAAACTCGAGAAAAGAGACAACATCTAAAAACGCGCGCTATTTAGAAGGTGCACATTCTGCAACGATGGCTCAGGCGGGATTTGAACCTGCGACCTTGGGCTTATGAGTGCGGTCTTGAAAGTTCCAGAAACCCTACTGTGAAGGCTTTACAGGATTCACTCTCGATACTGGCATTCCCAAATCAGGTAACACTTAATAAGACTTTTGAAGCCAAGCTTGCACTTGTGACACGAGGATTTTCAGACATAACGACCAAGATAAGCGGCGGCAGATAACCTCAAACTCAGCACCCAAATCGTTTAACCGTACGCTTCATCGACTTGTTAGCTACCGAGTGCACCGACTATCTTTGCCTATCTAAACAGGCTCTGAATGTAAGGAGGCAGTCAAATCCTTGCTTATAAATTAGTTTACGTTGATAGCATTCTGATTCATCTCTACCCACGTTGCAAAGCTGGTGAGCGAGATCCCCTCGTACTCTTGTAATTCTTCGATCGCAATCGGGTATCCTACTTCGTTTGCCCACGCTTGATGTTGCACCATCACCGGATGCTTGCCTCGTGCGATCGCTGCCTCTGGAGTCAGACAAACAGCAGAAACGGATTGCCTGCTCACACGGCTCAAAACAGCAGCAGCTTCAGGAATTGTCAACTGGTCGCCTGCTAACTCAATTTGTTTACCGTTAAAGCGATCGGGATGGTTGAATGCCGTAACCACAAACTTGCCAATATCCTGCGCGGCAACCATCGCCAGTTTCGTATTTGGCTGCATGGCAATGACAAGTTCTCCCTGCCGAAGTTCAGGAAATGCGAAGTTGACTTTTGGTGCAATCAAGCTCTCCATCAAGAACGCAGGGCGGAGAATTGTGACTACCGGAAAGTTTGCTGCCTGTACTGCTGCCTCAATGTGCAGCTTACTGTTCCAGAACGATCGATCCCACAGATGTTCTTGTTCTGGCAGTACGCGCTTGTACAGATCAATTCCAGAGACAGAAGTGTGAACAAAGTGTTGAATTTTCGCCCGTTTTGCTGCTTCAATCAGCGCCACCGCATGGCGATATTCCGTATCATCACCAGTCAAACTGGGGACTTGCACTGAGAACACTCCGCTTATTCCCTCAAGCGCGGTAGCCAGCGAAGCAGGGTTGTCATAATCGCCGTGAACCACTTCTACTCCGATTTCACTCAGAGCTTTGGCTGGTTCACTTGTTGGATTTCGAGTCATTGCTCGTGCTGAGTACCCCTGCTCTAATAATTGCGCGATCGTCGCGCTGCCCTGAGTTCCTGTTGCACCCGTGACTAGAATCCGTTTGTGTCGTTGGCTCATCGTTTCTTTTCTCCTGAATTGTTAAACACCTGTCGTCTAAGCAACGACTGTTGTATATAAGATAGAAGCGGCAATGTGATAACGACAATCCACAAACAGCGAGGTGTGTTGTCTAAACAACAGAACTGCAAAAGTGTTGCTGTAGCGGGGAATAAGAGCAGTGAAGGAAACGTACAGAGACGAAGCAGCGATTAATATCAATGATCCTCGCGCTAAGCGCACACGGCAGTTGTTGCTCCAAGCTTTAGTTGAACTGGCGGCAGAGCAAAACTTGAATGTCATTAGTGTGCAAGCGATCGCAGCACGAGCGGGGGTAAACCGAGCGACTTTCTATGCTCATTTCGAGGACAAAGCAGCCCTAATCGAGGCAGCGATGCGGGACGCGATCCAGCAGGCATTGGAGAAAAAGCTTCAAGTTTCTTCTCCGTTTAACCAAAGCAACTTATGTCTGCTAATTTGTGCCGTCGCAGAAATGCTGCGATCGACGCGGAATCAGTGTCGTGGACCCAACTATGCGTCGTATCCCCTAGTGGAGGCGGCAGTTCAACGTGAGCTTTATGCGTTTATCTTGCTGTGGCTGCAACTGGAACTGCCCGCCGAAGAGCGGTTGCAATCTTCGTTAGAACTGATCGCCACTCTGTTGAGTTGGGCTATTTTTGGTACAAGTTTGCAATGGAGCCGTGAGCCGCAGGATTGCACTGTGGAAGAAATGGCAAAGCAGCTTATGCCTCTGCTGCTGCATGGAGTCAGTTCAACGCTCTCTCACCATTGCGCTCTAACTCACAAACCAGAAAACTGACTGGGCGATCGTACTTTCCACAACTAGTCTCCAACTACCGTCACCACAGACGACAATGCAACCAGCTAACGACCCCGTTCACCCGCCGCTAGTAACCTCTCGAACTCAACAAAAGAACTCTGTACGGTCGGCGTGCAACGGGATTGTTAGCCTTCAGTTTCGGAACCATGAAGCAATCATAGATACTAAACTAGGGGAACTGAAATCATATGGACAAACAATCATTGGATTAGGCAAAGATGATTCTCGAATTGATACCTTGACATCAACTTCAAGAAGTTCTCTCGTTAGCTTCTCTGCCAACTCTAGCTCGACTCCAGCAAGAAAGACACATGGACAGTGTTTACTGGAATAGTTGTAAAGCGTTTTTGTTTCCTTTAAACCCGTTCCTAATAGATTCCGTAACACACGAAGCACAGGAATATACTTTTCGGGAAACTGATCTACAACCACTTCATATCGTTTTGCCACTTTCCTTAACCGCCTCTAATCGCTCTTTCAATTCTATACATGCTAAACCCACATGCTTACAGCCATATCAGCATTAAGCATAAATATGAACTAACGACAAAGATATCAAAATCTCGTGTGGAATGAAGATGGCTAACTATTAATAGATGAAAACTTTCCGCCTAAGATCCCAAATTGGATGGATAGGCAGAAACTTTCCGCCTATCTCTCCTAGCTTACTGGACTAGAACTGGCATAAATCACCGTTCAGTTATAGTCTGCAACCCCGATTCTCTCGTTTCTGTTAGCTCCTACGCATAGGCTGAAAAGCCGATTCTTGCGTTGCACTTCTGCGGTCTGACGCAGAAGGGCAGGCATAGGGCACACTTGAGAAAGTTTTTAGGTATTTTTCATGACTACGATCACATCGGCTCAAGTGCCTCCCCAACTCCTCACCATAGAACAGTATTGCGCTTGGTCAGGCCTGCTGTTGCATCGGCTCAACCCTACGCTCAGAGTGTTGGAGACAGAGAACAATTCAGAGCTAGCCTGCACGGCTGCAACCTTCACCGCAGACGACAACACGGAACGCTTACTGCTGCGAATCAATTTGAAGCTAGATCCGAACTGGCAGGCTACAGCCCAAAAGCTATGGCTGGCAACGCAGGCATTTAGCAACACTGAAGCCCCATCTGGGTATTTGGCCTAATGCTGACTTTGCGCCTTGAAACCCCAGTCGAACTCGAATCAGGCTTCCCCTCGGAGCTAGCGACCAAATCGGCACCACCGCAGCCTGGACTACGCTTGATGTCGCCACAAGCTCCTGCTCCCGGCCCAGGCCCGTATGATGCTGTGTTAGGTGGGAAGGATGCGTACCGCCCACCACCGAGTGCAACGATTTCAGGCCCAACGGCCCCACGATCGCCCATTGGGCCGAGTGCGCTCAATGCAGCCGCAGAAGGAGCAGCCGTAGGGCCGTTGGCAAAGCTAGCAGGGCCGTTGTCTTTACTGCCTCAAACCCTTGACTCTGTTGGTCGTGCCGTTGACAGTTCAATCGATACGGGTTCAGCTTGGCGCGACTATTTCGGCGCAAAGGGGGATGAAGACAAGTATTTAGCCAAGCGGTTGAAACGGCTCTCAGACGACCCCTCGCAATCGATGAGTCCTTTCGAGTTGGAAGGGGTAAAGAACCGCATCAGAAAGCGGAATCCAAACGCCGTGCCTCCGTGGGTAAAGCCAATCGACCCAAACGCTGGTAACCTCTCTGGGTATGGTGATCCGGGCAGTCTCTACAACGTAGTGATTCAGGTAAACGCTTACAACTACGACCCCTTCGGTGGTGAAAGACGTAGCACCTATGAAGGCCCTGCCCAAAATGGGCCGTTTAGAGGCCCCATTTTAGGAGTCACGATGGACCCCGCTGCTGAGGTGCAACAGAGACTCTCAGGCACTGGTACGGTGATTCTGTCGCATGGAAACCCCGTGCAGCAGGTAGGGGTAGGACTATTCGACTACAGCCCTAATTCAAGGCGTGAAAGTAGTTCCATTGCTAGAGTGACAAGGCTGGACGGTCAACTCGTCCAGGGCACAGATGCGCCAACACAAAACACCCCTTCTATTCCCGCTACGTTCAATCAATCGCCGCTGCTTTTATCACCGATTCCAGAGGCACTCAACCCGCAAAGCCTTCCACAATCGCCAACACTGCAACCGCAGAAACAGGGCGCGGCACAACCGCAAAAACTGCAACAACCGCAGAAGTTAGGGCAACCGCAGGCACAAAAACAGCCGCAAAACTTACAGCAACCTCAGAACTATATCCCTCCGCAATTAGTTCCAAACCTGCCTGCAAACTACCCAACATCGACGACTCCCACGCCTACTACAACACAGCAAAATTTAACAGGAGGAAACAACCCCTTCCCTAAAAATTATCAACAGGTAGGTACACCACAAACACAGCAGACGCAACAACCGCAGACACCTCAGACAATGCCCCCTAGATGCGAAGATCCATGCATAGCCGAATTGCAAAAGGGGCAAGATGAAGCAAAAGATTTTCTAGATAAATTGCTTGATTTTTTAACTGATTTTGCCGATCAACAGCAAGAATATCAAGTTGCACAGCAACAGCAACAGCAAGACAACACCACTAAAACGACTATTAGCGTTCCTGTATGCAGTTGCAATGAAGATGGTACGGCTTCACTTGAAATGATGGATATCGAGTTACCTAATGCAATTGCTGATTCAGTTAAAGAGCAATTTGAGGTAATGGCTAACATCCAATCGGCACAATGCCAAATTCAACGCCACACCGAGCGATCCTATAACGTTTTAGGTGGGGACATTTGGTTTAAAGACCCAGAGGGCAGGACTCCAGAGTACAAAGTGAAGCTGGAACGCAGGCTGAAGGAAGTTGGTACGGTGTTTGGTTTTCCTGCCATCCCAGATGAAGATCCAACGGCTGTTGCCATTGAGGAAGAGCAGGCACGGTTAACGGGCCAACCCATACCGGGACAGGTGAAAATCAAAAATCTAGTCAGTTTGATTAACCTCTACACCTCAAACCTTTATCACCGTGCAGGGTACCAGGGCCTACCTGCAAGCGTGCCTAAAACATTGCTCGGTTATACCGACAATGATGATCCAGAAATCATCCAAGACTTTGCTACTTACTTTGTTTGGTTTGTGAAACAAGTGGATGGTTTAATCGGGAAGTTTCCCATCAACATCACGATTGAAGATGTTGATCCATTAACAGAAGGGAATCAAACCAAGCAGGTTGAACTACCGAACATCTCTGAAGCACTGGCAGAAATGTACGGCTTAAACATCTCTAGCTCAGTGAACGGCGATGTCGCAGTTAACTTCTTAATGAGGCTTGCATCAGAGGTGATTGCAACTAAGAATAGTAGTCTCATCACGCAAGACTATGTAAGAGCTAACGCTGCCTTTTTGGGCTATAAAGGCAACCCCGCAAGACGTGAAATCAACTATAGTTTTGATGCCGCAAAATTAGGCTCATTAGATGAATTTCTAAACGAGTCTAAAGGTTATGTAGTGGGTTGGGAAGAAGACGATAAAGAGTCTATTGTTGGCTTCTTACAGCGGATTGTCTTTAGTGCTGGCATCATCAAAGCAGCCTTCTTTAGGGACAAAAACCGACTAGCAGAGCTACAAAAAGAAATTGAAAGCATGATGACCGGTGATAAGACCGCTTCAGATGCCGAATGGGAGGCACTGTTAGCACTCATCAATGGTCCGACAAACTACTTCAATAAGGACTCAATTCCTCAGCCCAGAGTGAGAAACAAACCCGCAGATCCACCGCAGGAGCCAACCCCATGAGCCTCGGCCTCTCCGTGGGAGTGCTCCTCTCACGCAAAATTAGGGCCAATGCCGCCGCCGGGAAGACAGGCAGTGAACTACTCAACGCCATCACAACGACTGTCGTTGCACCCCGCAAAATCACCAGCCTGACAAAGCTCAAAGCTGAAGAATCAGGCGGCTTGATTCAGAACGTTTGGAATGCGGTATCTAAGTTTGCAGGCTTCATTGGTGGGTTGATCAAAGCCGTTGCCTTCTCTGCGACAAAGATCTGGGGTTGGGTTGTGGGTGCGATCGAGCGCTTAAAGTCCTTCAACTGGAACGCGACCGACGAAGAGCTTAAAACGATGGTGGACGCTCAGAATCTGCGTCTCGCTGGCTTATGGGGTGGTGTGGTCGGTCAGGGTTTCGGCTGGCTGGCTGGTATTGGAGTGGGCTATGGTGTGGCGTTTCTCTGCCCGGTCGTGGGTGGTGCTGCCCTGGCGCGGCTGGTGGCAACCAAAGTGGGCAAAGAAGCGATGGAAGAGCTTTTACCGACGCTGCGGAATGCCCTGGCTCAAACAGCCGGGGCCGTCGCTACCAGTGCCCTGATCGGCGTGTACACCAACTATCGACGGTTCCTCAAGAATGCCCCTGAAGCGTTCCTCAATACGGTGTTTGGTGCCGACAGCGCCAACTTCATCAAGAACGTGTGGGGGGCCAAAGGTGGCCCGGATATGAGCTTCAATCATCAAATGGATGAAGCGATTGAGAACATCCAAAACAAAGCGCTGCAAGAGTTCTTAGAAGAGTTCTTCGATGAAGCGTGGGATAGTTTCACAGAAGCAGGCTTCATCGTTGCTCAGGAGATAGACGAAGCCTTTGCCCAACACAAAGCCTCACAGAAGGAACTGTTAGGGCCAGAGCGCACCATCGAAATCATTCCCGATCGGGAAGCGGAGGACGAAAGCCTCAAGCTCATCCAGATGCCGCAACAGTTGGCACTGCCAGCCATCCAGCAGACTATCAACACCCAACGGCTGCTTTATAACCGTGATGTGGGAGAGGTAATCGGCACACCAGCCGCAAGTATGGGCCGTGCGAACTTCCAACTGCGTCAACTGGTGATTGTGTTCCAGACACGGCCTGAACCCCCTTGGGTCGAGTTGACGGGCAAGCGCTGTAAACGGGTAGAGGTGCAAATCCCAGATCTCAAAGTGGGCGTGAGTTGGGAAGACATCAAAACGGCGGCTAACCCTTATGATTGGGGCCGCTTCAGAGCCACGGCCAACATGAACAACCGCCGTCAAATGGCTGTTTATGGCGCAACGGCACAAGAGGCAGAAACCAAGCTCAGAAAGCTAGCTCTGCTCTCAACCTCAGACATTCTCACGCTGTCGATATCGGAGGAACAAGAGCGGCCAGAGAAGCTTAAAAAACGTCCTACACGCGTGTATCCCACCTATGCCACGCTGATCAATCGCCACAACACCATCGACGGTCAAGGACGAACAAGCATCGATAATCGCACCTATGACGAGAAAACAACTCGGTTTGCACTATGGACAGTCACCGAGCCGCGCAACTTCCCCACACTGACCATATGAGGCACTTAAGAAATATTTACAGTGTCCTACCAGTGTCAATAAGCGGGTATGGCGGAACCCTACGGGTTCACTCAATTTTTTACATACAACTATATCGGCCAATTCTCTAAGCAAAAACTCTGAACTCTCCACCAGGCGGGTGGGATAGACTCCAAAGCATCAACGTTTTGCAATTTAGGAGAACAGGGCTATGGCTCGTCGCTATTCCCAGATTAAGCGTGGGGCAGAGTATGAAAAAGCGCTCGACAACTATGTTGACTACTTAAAGAATATTGAGACGCGGCCCACCAAGCGGTTACAAGGCGGCGTGAGAGGGGCCAGACGTGAGACGTTACCTGCGGCTCTGCGTCCCTTTGGGGCTGATTTGGCGGCTGGAGTCTACTTGGCGACACGGGTGGGTCGGGAATCCTCTCAGGAGATTGGCTCAACAGTAGCTGGTCGGTTGTACACCCAAGGTGCGAACCTGGCTGCTGCCACAAAGATGCAAGGGTTTAGACCTGCCAAAGCCACTGCGTTCCGTGGTACTGGTGCGGCAGCTTATGTGCAATCGAAGGTCACGAAGCTTTATTACCTCAAGTACACAGGCGATAGCTTCTCCACGCCCTTTGGTGCTACTTCGGATGCTGAGGAAGAATTAGCCGGTGGCACGGCAGTGAAGAACGCCATCATTACCCTGTTTGGTGCGGCTGACATCAAGCGGGTCTCCATCTCACCCGAAAAGGTGCCCGTCTGATGATCGCTACCGATCTACTGGACACTCCCCTCATCGTCCGTCCTGGCATGGATGATGAGGAGATTGAAGCGCTGTGGCAACAGACCTATCGACGGGCAAAGATGACGCAAGCCTTTTTAGACCGTGAGATTGATGTAGAAACCTACTTTGATTTCATGGCTCAAGCAGGTTACGAGCCATCCGAGCTAATGGACGCAGCCGAGTCAAACCTTGAGTTCGTGATGCAGCAAGGACTTGAGCTAGAGCGATGAGCCGTCAGTTTCCAGACTTCAGGGATACGCTCGAATGGAACTTGGTGAGTCGTTCGAGCTACCAAGCCGTCAATAACGTCAACGTCAAAGATCGCTTACCAGCTCGTACCTTTTTAATTGAGAACAGCCATGTGCTCATCATTGGTGTTTCGTCTCAGTCCGCGCGATCGACTTGGCGGACGGGAGGCTGGGCGGCACAGGTGTTGCCATTCCTCCCTAGCACTACGTCTCAATATGTGGCCGCCGTGCAGAGTTCCCGGCGCTGGCTCAGGCTACGCACGTTGACGCTGGTGGTGTTTCCCAAGGTACTGCCAACCTATTTTCTAGAGTTGAGCTTTCCCTACTATTTTGATGATGTGTCCGTCGAAATCTGGCGCTATGACGGGCGTGACCTTGATACGTTTGACCGCATTGATCAACTTGAAGCGAACCTTGATACGGTGTGAATCATTGGGAACTCTTAGTAAGTCTTGAAATCACCAAAGATTGGCAATTCACCCCCATTTGTGACGGGCTTTTCTTTCGGTTTCGCTATGTGTCAGTGCAGAATTTTTCTCACATTTTAGTGGCTCAAGCTCAGCTTGATGATGAGCTTGAGTTCTTTGGACAGCAACGATTACAGGTTAAGTCAGCCCTCGATATTCTCGAAATTCCTGCCCCTTTTTTCTTTGCTGCACGACGTTTAGCGATTCGAGGCTTTGAAATCAAATCGCCTCGCTATGAACCACCCTCTTTAACGCTACAAATCGAGGTAAATACAATGCCCTTCTCTAGTGACCCAGGTTCTCAAAGCTCTAATGCTGGCACTACTACCACAGTGGCCGCTAGTATCACTTCGGTTTCTTTGCTGACGGCGAACTCCAGCCGCAAAGGTTTGACCGTTTATAACAATTCGGCTCTAGCCACGTTGTATGTAGGTTTTGGGGCAACAGCTAGCACAACTAACTTTGCCGTCAAGATCGCCCCAAATACAACATGGGAATGCCCACAGGACTATGACGGGCCACTTTCAGGGATTTGGAGCGTGGCGAATGGTGGCGCGCAAGTGACGGAGTTTATCTAGGGATGAACGCGTTATGAGTTGGGAAACTGTTCTTAGTGAGACCTATGCGGTGAATCCAGCAACGGAACCGCTGACACTGCCCTATGACTTTCAGCCTTATTACCGCTTGATTGTGACGGCTGACTTGTTGACGGGGTTGGGCGTGAGAGAACCCGTTCTAGGATACTTACGGCAACTTTTGATGATACCTAGCATTGGCCCGGTGAAAGGGCGCACACTGGCTTTAACGCCCTTTCAGCAATTGTTCATACCTTCAACGGAACTGCCTTACAAGTTGATTTATCAACCCGTGCAGAGGGATTTCAGCTTGAAATTAACCATTCAGGTGGAATCAACCATTGTGAGCACGGAGGGGACGGCTGATAACGGGCCAGTTTTAACGGCGATCGCGGCACTGCAAGAGCAGTTGGAGACATTACCAGGGACTGCCGAACCGATCGATTACGTGCCCCTGTTCACGCAAGTGCTTGCTGCACTGACGACGCAGGGCCAAGCTGTGAACGCCATCAGCAATCAAGTGGCAAGCGGCTTTGATGGACAGGTTGCGATCGCTACTGACCTGGCGGACGTGCAAGACCAACTCACAACGCTTGTTGCCAGCGTCAACCAAATCCGAACCGTGTTGTCTCTGCCTACTCCCACCCCGACCCCGACTCCGACTCCGCCCCCACCAGCATCACCAACCGTAGCGGGTGTCGCGTACACAGTCGCGCAGTCCTCTCGACGGCTGGACAATAATTTCTTCTTAGCCACGTATGCCAGCCTGACCGATGGCGATTTTTCAACCGGGGGCGTGACTGCTGATGAGGGCACTAACTGGCTACAGGCGACTTTTCCCTACAAAGTGACCATTGCTCAAATCACGCTGAGCGGTGGCCGCATTGATGGGTATGGCGAATCGGATTTAGGGCAGAACGGGGGGATGTTGCAATATACCGTGGATGGTTCGACCTGGATTGATTTCCGAAGTGTTTCGGACATTCCCGGCGCTGGGGCACCGCTACCTAAAACGGTTGCGTTCAACCTGTCACCAGCCATAGAAGCAACGGGTGTAAGGCTTTTCAAAGTGGGTGTGGTAGCCGTACCACGCTTTGAATTTCAGTAGAAACGGTCAGAGGGTGCGATGAAGTCAAATAACCTAGTCACAGAATCATGACAGAGCCAACCTTCTGGATCGACAGTGCGAAACTGAAGCCGATCGCCGCCGCGCTTTTCAGTTTGGCAAACCTTTTAGAGGACGCTTACCCTGGTTTGGGTGCCCAGTATGGTTGGGCACGCATCACGGACGCGAGTGAGCTAGCGAAAGCCCTGGAAGCGATGAGCGAGGCAACCAAGCCGGATGGATTGCAATGAATTTAGATGCAAGCTTCATCACTGCGGTGGGTGGGTTGGCTTCTGGGGCTTTTGCTGCTTACTGGACGGCCAAAACGTTCTACTTGAAGCGACAGGACGAACTTCGAGAGCGCCAACGCCAGGAGCTAGCAGCAGCCCAGGCCGAAATCGATCGTCAGAAAGCCCAACGTCAGGCAGAACTGGATACCTACGCAGAAGGGAAAACAAAGGAATATGCCGCGCAACGTGACTTCAATCACTTGATGAGGCAATATGAGGCACTGTCGATGAACCTCAACACGCTGCACGAGTTGGGCGATCGCAGACTTGATGGGATTGAGGATGATTTGCGCGATGTGAAAGGACTGCTTCAGATGTTGGCTGTTGCTGTAGGGCAGACAGAAACGGGCATTCAGCGCTATTTGAAGCGTGAGGACTAATGACGATCTCGTTCTAGGTCGTAAATAACTTTCTCCCACACCCATTGCTCAGTTTTGTGTGGATTTAGCCTGCGAGTGTTAGCTAGTAACCGATCGACAGTTTCAGCTTCACCATTTACCAGCGAAAGTAGTTGATTTCGTACCTCTCTAGCAACAGTAGGTTTTTTAGCTATTTTTGCGTCTACCAATGCATGAAGACGCTCTTCTTCCATGTCTGCAAGTGCCGATTCAATGCACCATAGCTCTGATTTGTCAGGGTTAAAAAGCTTGATGTAGTTGAGCGTTCGCTCTGTTTTATCAACTCCAAGAATGTCGATTAATTGCTGTTTTTTGGTTGATGGTAAAACAGTTGGAGACATTCTCATCGGAGACTGGTAAACTTTGCGCTTTGGTTGCACTTTTGGTTGCACTTGTAGACGTATTCCTTGAACAATTGAAGCGATACCAACTAGAGCCATGAAACCCCAAGCACCAAAAATGATTGCTACCAAGATGCTGATGAGAAGCAAAGTCATGGGAAAAATGGGATAGATACGACAAAGCCTCCCTAAATGGCTAGAGGGAGGCTTTTCTTATGGTTCCCAACGGTGGGAGAGTTGATCGCTTTGACTAGAGGATAAAAATCGTCAAACGCTAATCTTTGTACTCGTCCGGTCTCTTGTCTTTGGGATAGTTGCGGCGTGAGTCTGATGAGCCTTTATCGGTCTCCTCTGCCTTTGTATAACAACCATCTTCATCCCACGATCCACGCTTCCCATAGTCTCTAACAGCTTCATTCCCTACACGTTCTTCGTCATCAGTGTAAATGGTGCGGCGGCCTCCGTGACCATCGTTGGCAAACAGCCTCCACCACGATTGGAAGTAGTTGGTGATGCCTTCGAGCGGGATATGGACGGTGCCACCACTGACGAGTAGCCCGCGCATGATGCCGCTACCGTCAAAGGTCTCCTCCAGGATGACCCCGTTCCCAGCATCGATAGGCTTGAGAACAGCCGTATGCTGTTTGCCTGCAACGGTGTACTCATAGATGTGGACGAGGGTAAGCTGCAAGTCTTTAAGGTTCCACTTCATTAGTTGGCCCCCCATGACTCTGCGCTTGCTGCATATCCATCAGCGCTATACGCACCATACGCAGCCTCACCAACAGTTGCAGTTGCAGCACTATCAGCTTGAGAACTGGCCTGTCGATAGTTGGTGCCATAGCCATGCAGGTCACGGTAGACAGAAGCACCAGCCTGCTCTGCGGCGCGGTTGAGGTCTCCCCAGCGGTAGACGCAGTTGCCTTCACTGAGGGCAGGAGGAGGGGACGTGATTAAACCGGGCAATTGTGCCCCTAAAATGGCGGCGATCGTGGCGATCACCAAGCGTTGAAAAACTGACATAGTTTAAATGCTCCTAGTTTGGGTAGATCGAACTGGGGGAAGTCGTCTTGGGGTTGTGTTGGTACCACTGCCTCAAGGCGCACTACTTTTGCTTAAAACGCTGGAGTCTCATTAGGCTCCAGCATTTTTGTATGGGCCTAAGTCGTCAGGCAGTTCCTCAATAGATAAACCGACAGAATCCAGCAACTTCTTTAGATTTTTGAGTTGCGGAATTGTAAACATTGCAGGTGTTATACCGCGTTCCCATCGGCTTACTGTGGCAATGCCTACGCCAAGGCGCTGTGCCAATTCCTGTTGAGAAATTGGAGCGCCGTGACCTTCCATGTTTCCTATTAGCTCTCGAAGGAGTTTCAAGGGTGATTTGCCCTCTTCGACGTTGAATCCACTGGAATTTATCATATCATCGTAATCAATCACCGTGATTACTCACAGTGATTTGTTTGAGGGTACAAGGTATTAGCGCGGGGAAAGAATTGCAGCCCTTGTCCCCGTGCTGATTCCACTAATCATCCATCCAACCGGGTGATTGACCAAACAGCCATCACGCGCAACCCATCAGGAGGGAATTTTGACTGACTTAGAACGACTGCAAGCGCAAGACGCGCAAATCGAAGAGGCAGAAAGCCGGAGGCAGGAAGACATCGAAGCGCAAATCATCGCCCTGTTTGTGCAACTCTCCCCAGGCAATCAAGCCGCACTACTCGAAACACTCGCTGATGAGGGCTTCTTCGATGAGGACGATGAAGTAGACGATCGCTTTGTTGTCGCAGGCACACCAGAAGACGCGGCACAAAAAGAGGGCATCCCTACTCACTAGGGATGCCCATCCGTCATTGGTAAAAACTTTTAACACTACACAGGAGAATTTTAGCCTATGCGACTCGAACCCCGCATCCATCTTTCACAGCCCCACTTCGAGCTTTACCAGGACGTGACCCTCTGGCACCACGGACGCAGCGACAACACTCGTATCGTCCAGCGCTGGTACAACCCCGATGAAGAATGCTGGCTCTACCGTGTCTATGGTAGTGAGCAGTTTTACACCGCTGATTGCCTTGAAAAGCGTGAGGCCGTGGCATGAGCGACGATTTAGCGTTTCCGGTCTATCAAGTTGACCCGGTGCACCCAGGGCTAACAAAACGCGAACTCCTCGCAGCGATGATCTTTCAGGCAATGATTCGCAATGATTCAGACCTGCCGTTCGTTAACCCAGAGACAGATCCAGTGGTGACAGAGTTGATTCCTGTCTGGGCTAAAACTGCTGTCAAAGCTGCTGATGTCCTCATTGCCGCACTCGCAGAGAAGGAGGAAGGATGAAAGGTTACAGCCTCCTGCCTACCTATCAGCACGACTACCACTGCCTTTCAGAGGTACTGCTGAAGCTGGTCTCCCTGACTCCAGCCCCAAGGCAGCTAAACCTTTTGGACGGGAACGATACAGCAGCATCGAGGTGGTATCGATGAGCGATCGCACCACCCAAACCCTGACCAACCTGACCTATGAAGTCACAGCGATCGCTGCGGAACTCTACAAGTTCTACCAGCGCTTGCACCAAGTGGCCCCCAACCTAGTCAGTGCCAGCGAAGTGCACGACGCAGAGCAACGGCTCAACCGACTGCGAACCATGTTCAAAGGGCTTCAGCAGCGAGCCAAACAAGATTGATGCTCATGCTCATCGCGTGACCATGCAAAAGCCGTAGGAGACACGCCAATGTCCCCTACGGCTCATTTTTTGAGGCTGTCGCGGCTCATCGATATGCCCCCATCCATTTCACCCAAAAGAAACCAAGATGCAACAATTCAACATCAGAGAGTATGTCGAATTTAACACGGACGCTAGAGCCATCTGCCCTAGTTGTGCTCAGTCCAAAGGCGCAAATCACCGCAAGCTCAATCTGAGCCTCGTGACATCAGGAGAGTACGAGGGTGCCTACAAGTGCTTTGCAGGTTGCACACCGCAAGACATCCGTGCGGCCTTGGGCGTGAGTGAGAACCGCATCATCCCCACTGCACTGGCACAACCAAAAGCCACCGCTGGTAGAACAACTGTCACAGTCTCACCGCAGAAAGTCAAAGAAGCGCACGATCGCCTCATGCAATCGAATGGCCCTGCTAAGGACTGGCTCCATCAGCGTGGCTTTGATGACGGCCTGATTGCCCGCTATCAGTTGGGAGTAGTGAGAGCCAAAGCAGGCGATCGCCATCTGCCAGCGATCAGCATTCCGTTGCCAAACCATGACGGCACCGCTTACTACCAGAAAAAGCGCGTGGCTCCGTGGCTGTCAGCAACAGAACAACCGGATGGTTATCAGCCCTGGTCACAAGCCGGCATCCCTGCACGTACCTTTTTCACATACCTACCCGTAGAGGCAACGTCTACATGGCTCTGTGAGGGGGAGTGGGATACCATGCTGCTAGGGCAGCACGTCAGGCAGGCAGAGCTACCCGTCGCAGTGGCGTGCTTCACCGCTGGCTGTAGTAACGTGCCACCGCAGCCGGAACTAGAGAAGCTGCCCGGTGACGTGTATGTCTTTTATGACCGCAACGACAAACCGACCAAGACAGGCTTGATTCCAGGGGATGAGGGAGCGAGAAAAGTAGCGGCGGCTCTGGGCGATCGCTGTCGTCTTGCCCAGGTGCCGATGACGGATGGCTGCGAGATCCACGGCTGGGATGTGAGTAATGCGCTTGCTGTTGGGTTTCAAATGGCTGACTTTGTAGCAGCCGCCCAAGCTGCGACACAAGCCACAGAGTTGGGGGAGAAAGCAAAGCCCAAAACTCAAAACTTATTGAGATCGCGGCTCGTCACGAATGCTCAGTTGATGGCAACCGCACCCGATTATGTGGAATGGCTCGTCCCTGACCTGCTACCAGCGAATGAACTGATCATGCTGGCAGCAGGCCCCAGGGCTGGCAAATCACTCCTGTCGATGCTCTTAGCGAAGAGCGTAGCCACAGGTGAATCATTCCTCGATCGACCCGTGACGCAGGGAGTCGTCCTCTATGTGCGGTGTGAAGATGCCCCGGTCAAAATTAAGCAGCGACAGCTTGCACAGGGTTGGGCTGAGGATATTCCGGTCTACTGGCTTGATCGCTTCAAGCTCTCCGAAACCAGTCAGTTACGCGAATTGGCTGAAGAGCTAGACGCACGGCTCATCGTCCTCGATACGCTTTCTCGCATTCGGGACGATGGCACAACTGAATCCAGTGCCGAGATGAGCCGAGTCCTTGAGCCACTGCAAGAACTAGCCGAGGATGTTAACTGCTCCATCGTGTTGGTGCACCACACCGGGAAAGTGAATGTAGACAATGCGAACGCGATCGACGTGTTCGACACCATTCGCGGTTCTAGTGCCATCAGAGCGACGTGCAGAGGCTCAATGGTGTTAGCTGCCGATAGCGACTGTTACCGCCTCTGTGCGGAGAATGGCTACGGCAAAATTGACCTCAAAATTCGGCTTGACTGCGCAACGTTGGAATGGAGATTACTAGGCCGTTGGACGGAAGCAATCTCATCTGACCAGCGCACCACGGTAGAGGAGTACATCAACAAGGTTGGTCAGGCCACGCTTGATCAGATTTTCGAGGATACGCAAATCCCGAAACCATCGCTGTATAAGGTTCTTAGCCGCTTGTCGCGCGAAAACTTCATCGTCAAGTCAGGCAACCGTCGTCAAGTGCTCTATAGAACCCATTTGAGATCTCAAGGGGAGGCAGCAAGCCGCTTCAGCATCAGC
>NZ_JCACKR010000113.1:0-40674 GCF_059505485.1 Stenomitos rutilans | reverse complement strand
GGGGGCAGGGGGGCGGTTCGGGTAGGCATTCATACCTTTTAAGACATCCTCTGAGCGCTACTCAGTCCTCAGCACTCAGCCCACCGCAAAGCGGAAGCAAGCTACAGCACTCAGCACTCTTGCAACATCGGTTGCAAGAGTGCTGAGTGCTGTACTAGTGGGTACTAGCGCCGTTTACCCGCTCCGTACATCGGTGGGGGTGGGGGCATCACAGGTGCCTTCATATGATTCATCTTTTGGTTGAGCTCCCGAATGCGGCGCGAGAGTAACCGAATAATGTTGACGGCGATACCAGGGGTTTCATCGATCGCCTCATAAAGCTGCTGCTGTGTCAGCACCAGACAATCGCAGGGTGCCAGTGTCGTGACTGATGCAGAGCGTGGTTCTGCATCAAAAAGAGACATCTCACCGAAACAGGTGCCTTGCTCAAGCTGCACAATTTCCTGATTGCCGATATGGACGCTGACTCTGCCAGAAACGACGACGTAGAGCGATCGCCCTTCTTGCCCTTCGGTAAAAATGGTGTGATTGGTCGGAAACGACAGTTCGTCCATGATGGAAGCCAGACGCACCAAAAAATCATCCCGCAGCTCTTTGAAGATGGGGACTTGCCGGACAAACAGTAAGCGATCGACGCTGGTTAACATAAATCGGCGGCGTGCAGCTTGGACTGGAGCTGAGACTGTGGGCTTTAAAGCTGGAAACGATGAACCTGAAGTCTACGGCTAAAATGGGCTTTCTCTAGAGTGCCCATCCTGCGCCGCTAACCCTACTAAAGCGTCTCAAATCCAGTTCGTTTTGGAAAATTAATCACATTATTGCCTCGTTTGGCTGCTCGGTTAACTGTTTTTGCCGAATTTAACGCAAATTCCTTCATCAATGCTTGCACCTGATCGGCCACCAGTGGATCTGGATCGTGCGTCAGCATCGGCAATAGTTTCATCAAAGCACGAGGCGACGCCATTGTGAGATATGCCAACACGGATTCTCGCACAAACCCTCTGGGATGTCGCAGACATGCGATCGTTTGTTCGGGGGTCAAGCTCCAACGCGCTTGACGTGCGAGATGAAAGCAGCAAGCAAGCGACCAGTCAGACAAGAAGTGGCGTAGATCGAGCAGGTGCCGCAGTCGATCGCTCGGAGCCATTGGCTCATAGCTCATTAAATCAGACAGGCTTTGGAGCTTTTCCAGGTCAGAGTTGCGGTCAAGCAAACTCAACAGGGCACGCTTGCTGGGAATATCGAGTGTATTGTCTAAAATTTCCAGTCCTCGTGCCATATTGCTACGCGAGTTTGATTGCAGGTTAAAGGCTGCGGCCTTGATAGACCCAATGGGGTACAAAAACTTCATCAGCAAAAACAGACGCTCTTCAGCATCCAACTGCAAATCACGCAACGCACGCCGCAAAAGGTCTGCTTCACGCCCCCAAACCTGTGTAGGAGTCAAATCTAACAACGCAGCATAGAGCTGCCCAACAAACATCAACTCCTGATCAATTAGACGCTCAATGCCTCGTCTGCCCAAATGATCGGCTACACTATCAACCCCAAGATCGCGGGGCATTTCGAGCAAGATCCGCAGAATGCTACGTCGATCAGTGCCCCATGCCGTCATTAGATGCGAAATGAGGGCATCTAGCGCTTCGAGCGTACCGATTTGCCCGATCGCCCGCCATGCATGCAGCCTCACCAGATCAGGCTTGTGGGTATCTTCTGCCAGTTGCACTAGCATGGGGATGGCATCATTCTCCAGCCTCACCAGTGCCTGCATAGCTGCATCACGCGTAGATTTGTAGTACAACCCACGCAGCAGCGATGGGTAAAATTCTTCTAGATGGGTAGCCGCGATCGCTTCCAGTAGCGCACACCGTACTCGCAGCGATTCGTCTTGCAAGAGATCGGGAATATAGAGCCGCAGAGCTTGCAGATAGACGGCTTCTCCTAGCGCTCGGCAACCCATCACGCGCTCTTTTTCCTGCTTGTGGGTCAGCATAAAGCGAAGCGTATTAGTGGCTTCTGCCTTTTGCGTTGGGTTGCCTCGCCGCATCATTAACGAAGCCGCCGTCCCTCGCACCACAGAATCGACTTCTGGACGCAGGTATGGACGCAACTGACGAATATCTGGCGCTTCCTCAGTAATCCAGACGTACCGTAGTGCCACAGCTAGCACCTCTGGCATGGGCGACAGGTCAATGAGATCACGTACCTGCCCCAAATAAGCTGCATTGGGGTACGCCAACATCGCCTCCAGGCTCTTGCGCTGCAACCCCGGAGAGAGTTTTGTCAGCAGGGGGGCCAGCACTTCACCCACATTTTTATGATCAAGCTGGCTCAACAGTTCGATGCAAGCGCCTTTATGAGCATCTGTTCCTGGTTGATCGAGGGCTTCAATCACGGCGCGCTTCAATTCACGTAAGTCTACATCGCCACTGAGTTGTCCCCGTTCTGCACTCATGACGAGCAAACCGACATATTTGCTGCGCAACAGCCAAATCGTCAAGACCCAGACGAGTGAGAGGCAAACGATCGCAGGTAAAAGCCAGTTGAGGCCAACATCACCAAAGCTAGTATTGCGGCTAAACCAAACTAGCACCAGCAGCGCTAGCCCAGTCGCACCTGTAGATAAGGGTTCAGCAATACCCCGTACAACAGATTGAATACTACTGCGAACACTGTCAGGAATCGGCTGAAAGAGCACAGGCCCCAAACTGGCAAACAATGTGTAGTGCAGCAATTCATCTAAAAACTTTAGTGCGATAATGCTGATGAAAAGCCCCATAACCCAGGCTGTCGGCGCGATCGCCATTGCCACTGCCCCTAAAACGCCAATCATGCCCGGTAACAGCATCGCGGTTGCAAACACCCCAATGCGCTCAATCACACGACTAGAGGCCAACCACTGCATAGCAAGTTCGCAAATGCCCAGAATGGCGCTAAACCAACCCAGAAAGCTGGCGATCGCCTCATCCGAATTTTGCTGTCCGAGCAATTGAGCGATCGCGCCTTCATTGCCATGCAGTTGCAACTGACGAAGAAACTGAAAGTCAACCAGGAGCAACAGCACCTGCGCCAAAATAAAAAACGTAAACAGCAGGACGACGTAACGGCGCAGCGGCCCCTTTAGACGGCGACTCGCAAAGTCAGATAGTCGATCGTCTGACGATCGCCGTAGCGAATCGGGAAACGCCTGTCGGTAGGACTGACTCAAGTAAAAAAGAATGCCCGCGCCGAACACCATCATCAGGCACGCCATTGCAATCACGTTTTTCAGCCCCACCCAGGCAATGAGAAACGTGAGAGAGAAACCGCTCAGCACATCCGCAACGAGAATGCCACTGCTAATGAGCGGATAGGTTCGCTTAATCTCTCGAATATTAAAGAGTTGGTTGGCAGTAATCGACGTATTGAGATCATTGAGAACGTAAATCGCTTCCAGCCAGAGCCGCATGAGGAAAATCGTAATGGCAACAACGGTTGCACCCCACAGCGACGATCGACTATCCAGCCCAAACCAGAACAGTAGCAGCGGTAACGCCATGAGCAGCGCGGTCAGAACCAATACCTGCCGCAAAGGCAACACTTTTTGCATTTGCGAGTATACAAAGCCTAATCCTGAGCCAATGCCCGCACTTGCAATGTAAATCCAGGGCAGCCCATCTTCTGCTTTGTATTCTTGCAGGAAGAGTGCCACCGTGCTGGCTTCAAACCATACTAAGCCGATCGATGTAATGGTATAGAACGCAAACATTAGAAATGTGCGCTCACTTTCTTCTGGGCGCAGGTTAACCCACCGCAGAATTTTCTGCCGCCACCCATTATCAACTAACCACTGGCTATTGAGTTCCATACCGCGCTTGCGTCCTGTATGCATTGCCGATAGGTACAATCAGCTCAACTCTAATCAAAGAGCGCTGTGCGATCGCAACCCTCTGCCCTATTGCCATCGTCGATGACATCACGCCGCATCGACTACACCTCATTAGCTTGCCCCGAATGGCTCTCATTGTAGATAGCGGTAGATCATTCATCGCAAAAAGATCCTGAGCGTAAGACCCAAACCACTAAGAAATGTGGATTGAACAGTACCTGGAAGCCAGAAATTAGCAGAGAAAAGCGGTAGACTGCTGCAATGTACCGATTAAAACTAGAGCTTTGGATCAAGCAAATAAAGGTTTGGAACCTCTTTATATGAGTCAGGCTACCACTTAGGGGCGCAAAACACCGCACTAGCTCACCCATAAGTAGGCCAAATCAACCGAAAAAGACACTCCAGCCAGAACCGGAGTGTCTTTAGAGCAACAGTAAATCGAACAATATTGTCCGTCGCTATTTCTTGGGGGCCAGCAGCATCATCATGTTGCGACCTTCGCGCTTTGGTGCCTGCTGCACCTCTGCAAGCTCCTGCAAATCGCCTGCCATGCGCTTCAGCAAATCCTCAGCAATGTCGCTGTGCTGAATTTCGCGGCCTCGAAACATGATCGTAGCTTTGACTTTATCGCCGTCTTTCAAGAATCGCTTCGCCTGACTGATGCGCACATTGTAGTCATGCTCCTCAATCTTGTAGCGCATCTTGACTTCCTTTACATCGACGGTGTGCTGCTTTTTCTTTGCCTCACGCGCCTTTTTCTCCTGCTCAAACTTAAACTTGCCGTAGTCCATGATCCGGCAAACCGGCGGATCAGCTTTATCACTGACCAGCACCAAATCCAGGTCTTTCTCTTCAGCAATTTGCATCGCTTCACGGGGAACCATAATTCCCAATTGAGCGCCGTCTGAATCGATTACTCGGATTTTTGGAAAGCGAATCCGTTCATTAATGGCTGGTAAATCGCGGTTTGGTCTTCTTTCAATTCTTTCAATCACAGGCATTTGATGGTTGGCAAAGTAAGGGGTGACAACGAAAAATCAGTCTTCAAACGTGGACTGGATGGCGTGTCGTCGATCGTCAGAGCACAAGTGATAGAGATAACCGATTCTAAAGTGGCTACGAACTCTGATACTTGCTATTCTACTCAGTCCATCCAATTTTCTGTTTATTTCTGCCTAATTGTTACGTAAGTTCCCAAACTACCGCAGAGGTGCCAAGACCGCCAAGAGTTGTCTTTGTTCCCTCTGCGTCTTGGTGATCGATCAAGAGCAAGGCCAACCTATTTTAATGCGCGATCATCGGGGACTCTTGATGGTGTAGCCAGTGACGAAGTACAACCTGGTGACGAAACTCAACCTAACAGTAGCGGCTGACATCCTGGCGGCATTCATCTGCAAGATAGCAGAGTGCTCGGAATCGTAACCCAACGACCTGATCGTAAAAGGGGTTGAGCTTGCAAAGGGGTGGAATGGAAAACAGGGTGCGATCGAAAAGTTTAATCGTCCGCTCAAAGGGGCAGCGAGACGGGATCATCTGACACAGAAAGTTGGCAGTTTCCGGATCGCGGATTTCGATCGTGTCAAGCCACTGACGAATCGGTTGGAGTGGAGCGAACGATCGAGGCGGTAACTCCTGTGGCAATGGCATTACTTCGACAGCAGCTTGTTGGGCAGCCCAAACAATCTGGCTGGCGTTGGAACGGGATACTGTAGCGTGAACGGATTTCATTGCTTGCTCTCCTGCATGAGGGGTGAGAGTTAAAGACGGGTGAGAGTAGTGAGTAGTGAATTTTGGGGGTGATCGCTGGTGGACGCTAACATCTCTCTGGATGGTGGAGCTTGAAGATGGGGCGCATGGGAGCGGTTGTTGCGCCGCGATCAGCCTTTACCTTGACAAGCCTATGCTGCCCGTAGTTGAAGAAATATTAATGGGCAAGATTACTGAAGTTCCGCGACCTTGATTTTGAGTGATCAGAGACTTCACCCAGGAAAGAGCAACCATTTGAGGTAGAGGAAAGGCAAAGAACTTGCCTGTTCCGACTCCTGTGTGGCTCGATCGTCGGCCAAATCTGTAATGATCTGTGACACTTCTGCTGTTTTCACAAGGTGGCAATGGAGAATGGCGCTACGTAGCTGCTCTCACTCGCTTATTCTTGAACGTTATGCGTCTTTCCCAACGTCCATTGCCGCCCGAAACTGAACCGCGCGATCGCATCTTAAAGTCAGCGCTGCGATTATTTGCGAAATTAGGGTATGACGGTACGACGACGCGTGATTTAGCTGAGTCCGCTGGGATCGCAGAAGGCACGCTGTTTCGCCACTTTCCTAATAAAAAAGCCATTCTCATCGAGGTCGCCACGCAGGGTTGGGTCGAAATCCTCACCGATCTGTTAACCGAATTGAGCGAGATGGGCAGCTATAAGGCCGTAGCTCAGGTCATGCGGAGACGGATGCTAAACCTGCACAAGAACGCCGATATGCTGAAGGTCTGCTTTATGGAGGCGCAGTTTCACCCAGAGCTACGCGATCGCATCCAGCTGGAGGTCATTGACAAGATGACGGATGTGGCAGAGGTTTTCTTTCAATCAGCGATGGATCAGGGGATTTATCGACGGACGAATCCGAAAGTTGTAGCGCGTGTCTTTCTGGGAATGTTTGCCGTGGCGGGGTTCAGCCAAGACACGATTATGGGCGAAGGCTCATCTCCTAGAGAGATGCAGGAAATGGCAGAGGGGCTGGCAGATATCTTTTTGAATGGGGTATTGGTGAAGGAGGAATGAAAGTTTTGAGTTTTGAGTTGGAAGAGAAAGGAGTGAGGTGAGAGGTGTAAGGGTGTAAGAGTTTTGAGTTTCCTTTGCTTCCCTTGCGTCCTCTGCCTTCCCTGCTGCCTCTGCTTCGCTTGTTATGAGTTACTACCGTCAACAGTTTGATGTGCTCTCATTGACCGATCTCCATACCCTGCGTGGAGAAATCTTGTCGTGCCCATATTTTGCGGTCAATAACCTCAACCGCGATTTTGTTGGCACGAAAGGGTTTTCGGTAGTGTTTCAGCAGAGTGGGTTAGAGACGGTGAAGCAGGAGTTTCCCTTTTTTGCGGCCTACCTCGATCGCGCTCTGGAACAGGATTGCAATGCATTTTACCTCAATCCGCTTTTGCTTAAGGAGGGGTCGCGGGTTGATCCCCACATTGATCGATCGCTGCGATCGTACTGCAAAACGGTGGAACCACCCGCGATCGTAAGTGTGCTTTACGTGCAAGTACCTGCCGATTTGCAGGGGGGTGAGTTAGTGCTGCGAAACCATCGGCAACAGGTGGGGCAGATTAAGCCAAAAATCAATACGCTGCTGCACTTTCAGGGCGATTTAACTCATTCTGTAAACCCTGTAAGAGTTAATGGCACACGTTTAAGTCTGGTTTGTGAACAGTACAGCTTAAGTGCGGCTGAGTTGCAGGAAATTCCTGAATTTACGGTGGAATCGAGAGCCGCGAAGCCGAAACGGGCAGCGATGAGGAGATGACACGATGGCAGGATAGCGGTCAGCGGTCAGCGGTCAGCTTTGTACTGCGATTGAAGGATAGCTTTCGGCAGTCAGTTTTCAGCGGTCAGCTTTATACTCATAGCTAGGCACTAGAACCAGCGGGTTTTGACAGGCTTCACATTTTTAGCTGATTTTTGTGTATGCAAACGCTTGATCGCACCCTTTCTCTTATCGATGCCTTAAAAGCGCGACGGCTTAGATTGGCGGCATTGGTGGACTTTCCTGTGCTTCTCTGGTCGGGGCAAAGCAGTCCGCGTAACTTTCGGGCAAATACATTTCCGTTTCGCGCTAGCAGTCACTTTCTCTACTTTACAGGGTTGCCGCTAGAGAATGCTGTGATTCGGTTAGAGGACGGCAACCTGATTCTGTTTATGGATGAGGCGAGTCCAGCCAGCGCATTGTGGCATGGAGAAACGCCGACGCGGGATGAGATTGCAGGCGCGATCGGTGCAGATGAAGCATATCCCCTCTCAGAGCTAGAGAAACATGAAAGCGATGAGTCGAGTGCTGATAGTAATAAGTGGCAGATAAATCCTTCAAAGTGGTTACAGGACACAGCAACGATCGGTGTGCAAGATCCTAGAACTCATGCTGATCAATGCGTCCTATACCAGCGCAGCATTCTTCGTGATGTCAGTCGGATCAAAGGCATTGACTTGGAGTTGGCAAAGGCGGTCGTCTCCTTGCGTTTGACTCACGACGAACTCGCATTGGCAGAACTGCGGAAGGCTGCAACGGTTAGCATTGTTGCACACAAGGCAGGTATGGCAGCGACGCAAAACGCTCGTGTTGAAGCAGAGATACGAGCCGCGATGGAAGGGGTCATTATTGCTAACGATATGATGTGTGCATATACCAGCATCGTCACAGTTCACGGCGAAGTGCTGCACAATAATCAGTACAGTCATTCCATCCAACCAGGCGATCTACTGCTGGCAGATATGGGTGCGGAAGCGACATCGGGCTGGGCCTCGGACATTACCCGTACATGGCCTGTGTCTGGCAAATTCTCTTCAACGCAACGATCGCTCTACGATGTGGTGCTAGCAGCGCATGATGCCTGTATTGCAGCCATTCATCCCGGTGTGGAGTATCGAGACTTGCATCTCTTGGCGGCACGAACGATCGCAGCCGGATTAGTCGATTTAGGCATTTTGTGCGGTTCGGTAGACGCATTGGTGGAAAGGGATGCCTATGCCCTGTTCTTTCCACATGGAGTTGGGCATCTTCTGGGTTTGGATGTGCATGATATGGAAGACTTGGGCGACTTGGCGGGCTATGAGTCTGGGCGATCAAGGAGCGATCGCTTTGGGTTGAATTATCTGCGGCTCGATCGTCCCTTACAAGCAGGAATGGTGGTTACGATCGAACCGGGCTTTTATCAAGTGCCTGCCATTTTGCACGACTCAGAACGGCGATCGCGCTATCAAGATGTGGTGAACTGGGATCGATTGGCTCAGTTTGCTGATGTGCGCGGCATTCGCATTGAAGATGACGTGCTGGTGACAGAAACAGGCTCTGAGGTTTTAACGGCGGCACTACCAACAGACGCACAGGCGATCGAACAATTAGTTTTGGGCTAAGCAACGCACTCTCCGCTCAAGCAAATACTTCTACCCGTTGCGTTGATATCGCACTATTAAGCATGGGCTCAAAGCGGTGATCGCATAGCGACCCCATGTCTCTTTGACTCAGTGTGTTCGGCATAACCAGTGCGATCGCCTCACTCCATTGCCTGCGAGAGAGGACTTGCCAAAGCAATGCTTTTAGGATGGTTGCAGACGCCGAACATCTTCAGGAATTACGGAATATGGCTCATCTAGTAGACAAGATTGAACGGTCTAATACGAACCCAAGAGACCCCAGAAACCGCGAGGTCGTTCACGCTGCCTGGGGTGATCCCCAAATTGGTAGCTTGGAAACGCCCATCAATGCGTCTGGGTTTTCTCGCGCTTTCATCAATAACCTGCCCGCCTATCGTCAAGGTTTGTCTCCTTTACGGCGCGGCCTTGAAATCGGTCTAGCGCATGGCTACTGGTTGTTGGGCCCCTTTGTGACCTTTAATCCGCTCCGGGATACAGCGGTTGGATCAATCACAGGGCTACTGGCTGCTGTTGGCCTGATTTTGATTGCGACACTAAGCATTTCACTGTATGCGGCCAGCAATCCTCCTTTCCCACTTGCTACGGTCACGGTTCCCAGTCCTCCAAAAGCTTTAGATAACTCTGAGGGGTGGAATGAATATGCTACAGGCTTTTTCCTCGGTGGAGTTGGCGGTGCCGTGTTTGCTTATGCCCTCCTCTCCAACATTGAGCTGTTCCAACAGTATTTAAGCTTTGTGGCTCAATAACCTCTGTCATGCACTACTTTTCAACGAGAGGTATTGTGTTGTAATTGTGAAGAAAAGTCTAGGGCAGTGCTGCTCTAGATTTTTCTTCTTTAAAGAAGCATTTTCAAGCACTCAGAAAGTGAAGCTGAGAGAGTATTTAGGTAAAGTAGCTCAAGCAGCACTTAACCCTTTTCCCCTTTACGATATGACCCGAATTTTGCTTACAGGTATCACCGGACAGGTTGGTCAGGAACTCCAGCAAACCCTGGCTCCATTGGGAGAAGTCGTGAGCGTGGGGCGCGATCGCGTCGATTTTTCGCAACCAGAAGCGGTACAAGCGGTGATGGAAACGGTAAAACCCACGATCGTCATCAACTCGGCTGCCTATACCGCCGTCGATAAAGCCGAAAGCGAACCAGACCTCGCTAAGTTGGTGAATGCCGTTTCGCCTGGAATTCTCGCCAAAGCCGCAAACAGCATTGACGCGAGCTTAATCCACATCTCGACCGATTACGTGTTCGACGGCACTCACAGTTCCCCTTACCTGGAAACGGATGCCACCAATCCGCTTGGTGTGTATGGCTCGACCAAGCTAGCAGGGGAAGAAGCGGTACGGGCAGCGTGCGATCGCCATTTCATTATCCGTACTGCCTGGGTTTACGGTGTAAAGGGCAAAGGCAACTTTGTGAAAACAATGCTGCGCTTGGGAGCCGATCGTGAAGAACTGCGAGTTGTGACCGATCAAATTGGTGCCCCTACCTGGTCGAAAGATCTGGCAGGCGCAATCGCACAACTTGCCCCCCAACTCTCTGCCGATACCGCAGGCACCTATCACTACACCAACAGCGGGGTCTGTAGCTGGTATGATTTCGCCGTTGCCATCTTTGAAGAAGCTCACCAACTTGGCTTCCCACTCAAAATCCAACGCGTCGTCCCCATCACGACTCCCGAATACCCCACCCCCGCTAAACGTCCTGCCTTCTCTGTCCTCTCGCTCAAAAAAGTTTCCACTCTACTGGGAACCCATCCTCCCTACTGGCGAGACAGCTTACGCGAGATGTTAAAAGAACTGCGATCGAGCCTCTAATCGCCTCTGCTAGTCTATAAACTTTTAGTGATCTAACGCTCCAATTGAGCGGCTGCCAGTAACTTTTGCTGCAACACTGACTAAGTTTGTTCAGTCCGCTCCAATTGGGTTGTTATGCTGCGTCTCCGCCGATCGCCTCAAACTACATCCGTTTTAGCAATTCATCGTACTCATCGTGTGTGCCAATCCAATACCAGTAAATATGGTCGGCTTCCAACAAACCTAGAACACGATAATTGATACTGACACGAGCAGAATAAATTGGTTGCTTCTGGCTGACTCGCTTGAACTGAAGACTCGGATAATAAGGATCTTCCTGCCAAAGGGCGTAAGCTTTACCGGCTTGTTCCTGAACTGATACAGGCAGATCAACTAGCCGCTTGCGAAATGACTTTGTGACACTTGATTTCATTTTTGGGTTGGGAAGACCTCATCAAGTGGAACAGTTTCTCCTGCCGCGATCTCCTGCCGCACCATTGCCGCCATCTGATCCCATTGATCATCTGTTGTGGCAGCAAAACTAGTTTCCCATTTTTGCTCATCTTGCAACTCTGCCAAAAATCGAGCCGCAATTGCATCTTGCTGATCAGGCGGGAGTCTTTGGATTTGGGCGATCACCTGTTGGAGAAGTTCAGTCATGGCTTAACAACAGTAAACAATGCAATTTTATACAGCTTCTTCATTCTACTCATTTCGTTTCAAATAATACAAAATGTAATCTGATTTGTGAAACAGACCTTTAGATTCTGCTTCGGCGAACACAGCCTCTAATACCTCTTCATCCTGAAACTCCGGAAAATTCTGTGTTCCTCTCTCCACAAATTCATACAGACGCCATACGTCAAACCCATCAATTTGCCCTTCTTGACCAAAATCCCAATCTACTCTTCCTGATGGCAAATGCACACAGCATCCATACCCATGAAGAAAATAGGAAATCTGCTTATCAGGATCTAGATATCCGCTCTGTGGAATTCCTGACGATTGCCATTCTAGAAGATGTTGAGGTTGTTTTAATCCTTTGTAATACTCAAACAGTTCAATCGCTTCTTGTACCCTATTTTGGTATTCATGAATTAATTGGATAAGTCGTTCTATCATTCACAAGTTAATTCAACTGTTCAACAATGTCAGGCTTTGTTCATTTCCTTGTGCTTTCAGTTCTTGTGTAAGGAGCAAAGCCCCTCAAAGAAATTCCGCACCGATTGCCCAGCAGCATAACGTTCCCAACCAGCGGCGGCAGATAACCTCAAACTTAGCACCAGCGGCTTTCGTCCGTCCGCTACGTTGGGGTTGTTATGCTGCCGCAATCAACATCCATCTCACGCTGCAACTCTGCAATTGCATCCAAGATCGAAATGAAGCGTCGCCCAAAATTAGTGAGTTTGTATTCAACCCGTGGTGGAACCTCTGGATAAGAGAATTTCTCCAGAATGCCAAAGTTAACCATTTTACTTAGGCAATCATTTTGAACTTTTGTTGTGAGTCCATCAATAGAGCGTGTAATCGCCCCAGGACGATCGACCCCCTGACAAATCAGGGTCAAAATTTGCATTGACCACTTACAACCAACAATGTACTCCACCATTGCGGCGGCTGAAGTATTTTTTCTGGTTTGCTTCCCATTCATGATGTAGTCTAAATTTTTCCTAGATTCCGCCTCAATTTCTACCCAAAAGTGCCTACCTTACTGAACGGTACATGCTTCCTAACCCAATTGAAGCTTGGTTAATATGCTTGCTGAAAGCACGTTACTCCCAAACTTTATAGGAACGCAACCATGTACCAGGAATTCAAGCATCGGCAAGCATTAGTTATTGGTGGAAGTAGTGGCATTGGACAGGCGGTTGCAGAAATTCTATTAAATTATGAAACATTTGTAACTGTCGTTGCTCGCAATTCTGAAAAGCTTCAGGCAGCCTTACCCCATCTGGAGCAGTTGGGTAACGTTCAGGGATGGCAAGCAGACATCAGCGATCGCCAGGAGACATCTCGCCTTGTGGAGCGCATTGCAACCGAGTTACCAGATGTGCATTACCTTATCAATTCTGCTGGCGTTTTTCTGCCAAAGACCTTTCTTGACCACTCTGAGGCAGACTACGATCGCTACCTCAACATCAATCATGGAACCTTTTTTGCTACCCAACAAGCTGTCCGTAATATGGTTCAGCATGGGCACGGTGGTGCAATTGTCAACATTGGCTCAATGTGGGCACATCAAGCTGTTCTGGCTACCCCCTCTTCTGCTTACTCAATGGCAAAAGCAGGTTTACACTCTCTCACACAGCATTTGGCAATGGAACTGGCACAGTATCAAATTCGTGTTAATGCTGTTGCCCCGGCAGTGGTGGAAACGCCTATTTATGGAGCTTTTATCAAACCAGAGGAAATTCACACGACGCTACAAGGCTTCAATAGCTTTCATCCAATTGGGCGGGTTGGAAAACCGATTGATGTTGCGGGGGCTGTGACTTTTTTACTCTCCGATCAAGCTTCTTGGGTTACTGGAGCGACATGGGATGTAGATGGTGGAGTCATGGCTGGGCGTAATACCTGATGTTGAGCGCTAACAGGCAATCTTCAAACATCTGTCCCTACCGAGGACTTGCAGCATAACGGTGAAGATGAGCGGCGGCAAATAGAGCCGAAACGAAGCGAAAAAACTTTATTCGCCGCTCCATCGCATTGTTAGACCGCGCCTCATCGATCGTCTTTGCACACAATCACAGTGCTTCAATCTTGACGATACCTCCCTCAACGTTATCGACCTGCAATCGATATCCGCGAAGTATTGCCAATCCTAGTAGGGGTTCCGTCTCTGATTCGGCAATATCGATCGAGCGGTACTGACCATCCCAGATTACGATTCCGGTGTAAAAGTCAAACAGGGTTTTGCTGCCATCCCCCAATGTCGCCATATTGGAAGTCCTCCAAGACAATCCAAGACGAACAATTATTTCAGAGGGCAAAGACAAGAATCCATCAAATCCGGTGTCAATCACGGTATTGACGAATTCTCGTTGCTCATTCGAGTTTCCGAGCACAAGGGAAAGCGTTAGTTCATAACGGGAATTAACAACTCCATGAATCATTAATCCTTCTTCAGACTCCTCGCTCCAAAATGATAGACAGCGCTGTGCCCAATCCGCAGCGTCCAAGGTTGAGCATCAGGCTGACGCTCAAAGAGTCGATCGGTTGCACCCATTACCGTTTCATCGACCTCAAACTCTCCGGTTTCAATGTCGATCGCCACAATTTTGCTATCGTTGTCTGCTTCGACCTGCTGCCGAATGCCAGATTCATAGAGTTCTTGACCTCGTCGAGCCAACTCCTCCTTGCTATAACGTCTTTGCCGAACTGTCATAGGCTTGACCTCATTTTAACTGTACCTCTTTATTTTAGCTTTAGCTATATTGCGCTGTCGCTAACACGTCCTACGCGATCGGAGATCGCACTGCAAGGTCGGCGATTGTAATCAACAGAGTGATTTTAGAGAGCTTAAGAGCTAGAGAATCAATTACTAGTTGAAATCGCTCGGAGTAAGATTGAAATCTCATTATTAAGTGCGGTAATCTCCTCTTGAATACTCATCGCTCTTGGTCCTAGTCCAGGAGCTCCGCCAGATTTTTCACCTGAAACTTCAGCCTGAAGTTGTTGTTGAAGCTGTTTGACTAGGTTCTATTTTTTACTAACAAGATCTTTCAACTTTTGGTTGTCAGACAGATTGGCTGCCGCCGCTAAAGGTAACTGTTGTGCTTGTTGAGCCTGAAGAAAATTTAGTGATTCTAACAAGTTATCACCATTTGGGTATGCAACCTTAAAAGCAAGAAGCAAGTTACCGTTGGCGTTCTTTATCTCTTTCATTCAGTATTTCTTTTAATGCAGCAAACCGTACTGACGAAATCTGTGTTTGAGATGATTCACGCCTCAGTATTGACTCTGGACTCTGTATCCAAAAGAAAACAAATACTCCCCCAGCAAAAGCAAGTATGGTCTTAACAGCCTCAAAGACAGTATTAAAATGGACACTTTGCCTTTCAGCTTTGAGCTTAGAAATCTCCTCCCTGAGCTTTTGGTTTTCTAGACTTTCCATATCGTACTTAACTATGAAACTAAGCAACAATCTGTAACTACTAAAATGCTGTCTAACGTTCCGGCTGAGCGGCTGTAATCAATCTTTGTAACGCAGCCAAGATTCTCGGTAGTCTGCTCCAGCCGGGTTGTTATCTCGCTGGCAAAGACTCTGCCAACTTCAACACATATCGCCAATACTGTATTCCAAAATGGCGAGGCAAATCAATCTCTTGTTTAAATCCCAGCTTCTCATATATCTGCCTTGCGGCTGCCATTAACTCGCTCGTATGCAGCCCAACCACTTCCGCTTTGTCTTGCTTCGCTCGATGAATGCACTCTAAACTGAGTTGCTGTCCGATTCCTTGACCTCGGTGCCGGGGCGATACCGCTAGCATCCGCAACGATGCCCACTCTGGCGAAAACAGACGACTATCGGATGCTCCAGGAGGATGATAAACAACCGACCCGACTAACTCTTGATCCTGTTTGGCAACGATCAATTGTCCCTGTTTCGCTATCTCTGCCATGTTGGATAAGCTAGATCGCATGATCTCCCAGTTGTCCAAGGTCAGGGCGTGAGAATATTCGCGATATGCTTCTACAGTTAGCAATGCAACATCATCAACCTCTTGAGCAAGAGCATCACGAATAATCACTGCCATAAGAATTAGTTCTCCTTCGAGCGAATCGACCTCAATCTAATTCTGATTGCTTGACCGAATCTTGTGCAAACAACTACCTCACCAATAATCTTGCCGATCCTATAACTTTAGACACCAATCGTTCTCTTTCAAACTGTACCCGCCCGACTAAACGAAGCGAGATAACTATTATTAGACTGAAAGTTTCTGCCTAAGATCCCATAGTGGGTGGATAGACGGAACGATTTGGCATAACATCTCAGATTTAGTACATAGGTAGAGTCTTTCCGCATAATATCCGGTTAACGGTAGCTAAACAGAATCCTTCCGCATGTTTCTAGATTTCTGTGGGGGTGAGCGGTCTGCGCTAGACGATCGCAGTATGTACAACGTTGCTGACATAGCAGGAGACGATCGCACAGATGGTTGGCAATTGTAAAACCCTAAACAACTATAGCGATCCCATTTGGATTGTGAGAAAGGATTCCAGTGGAATCCTTTCTCACAAAGCCTCTCAATCTCACAAATGATTTAGGACTGCTATAGTACTGAGTAAGCAATAATTAGGTAGAGCCTTGTTATGTGTGAACGCGATCGCCATGACCCAATTACTTGAACGAATCACCGTCAATCCAAAGCAGTGTGGTGGTCGTCCATGCATTCGAGGCATGAGGATTCGGGTGATAGACGTGCTGGATTTGTTTGCGACTGGACTCAGTGCCGAACAAATTCTAGAGGAGATGCCCGATCTTGAAATGGATGATCTCAAAGCATCGCTTGCGATCGGGCGAGTCGCTAGTAGAGATTAGCGGATATTGAAGCATGGGTAGCGATCGTCAAACGACTTACACCGTTGCTGCATACATTACGGCGTATGAGGATGCGATCGCTTTGAATGAGTGTCTTACAGCGATTCGAGCACAGTCCTACCTTATTAAAAAAATTGTCATTGTTGACAACTCGTTGCGATCGCTGGAACTTTCGGATGCAAATCGAGAGGACGATCGTCTTCTGATCTGGCATCATCCTGAAAATATTGGCATTGCGGGAGGGTTGTCACTGGCAACGCAATGGGCCGTGCAGCAGGGATATGATTTTCTATGGACGTTTGACCAGGACAGTGCTCCGGCTTCTGATTGTCTGGAACGATTACTAGAAGCGTATGGTGAGTTTACGACAGAGGCGTATGCGATCAGCATGATGGCACCCACCGCGATCGATGCTCGCACAGGGCAAATCGTGAAGCCAAGTCTGTTTTTGGGCGATCGCTTTCGTGGCTTTTTGCCTGATAACCCAACGGTTCCTTATGAATGCGATGCCCCCATTACCTCTGGTGCGCTGGTGTGGTTGCAAACAGTTGATCGCGTGGAGCCTCCAGCGATTGGACTATTCATTGATGGCCTTGATCTAGACTATGGGCTACGCTTGCGCCAAGCAGGCTTCCACAATTTGGTGGTGCCTGGTGCAGCGATGTATCATCGGTTTGGGGTGCCGTTTCAAGTTGAGTTACTGGGTAAGAAAAAGGCGTTTCAGCTTTACTCTCCACTGCGGTATTACTACATTTGTCGTAATCATACGTATCTTGAATTGGCACACTCGAAAGGATGGTATCGATTCACGTGTGCCCTAAGACGCGCGAAATTTTTGCTATTAACGCTGCTTAAAATTTTGCTGCTCGATTCAAATTCAAAATCCCAAAAAGCGATCGCGTGCATTATTGGTACCTATCATGGTTTTTTAGGTAAGCTGGGTAAAATTTGGTAGAGGAATAAAAGAGTCGAGGGTAGGGAGTGCAAATGAGTACGGCTGTAGTTTCAATTATCTTAGTTAACTACAACGGATCAGATGTGGTAGTAAATTGTTTGCGATCGCTCTTGCAATTTCTTCATACTATTCCATACGAAATTGTTGTAGTTGATAATGCTTCTACTGATGATAGTGCAACGTTAATTAGTGAGAATTTCCCAACTGTACAACTGCTTAAGCAACGAGAAAATCAAGGCTTTGGTGCAGGAAACAATGTAGGGGCAAAACACGCTCAAGGAGAATTTCTCTTTTTCTTAAATACAGACACGCTGCTAACCAATAATGTGTTACCTCCTTTAGTCATGCTGATGAAAGAACATCCAGAAGTCGGTATTATTGGGACGAAGTTGTTAAATACAGATGGTAGCTTGCAGTCTTCGATCGCGTCGGAAATCAGCATTGCGGGAGAATACCAAACGCTCAAACAACTCAAGCAATTTAACAACCCTCAGTACCGAGAAATGATTGAACAGAGGTTCGCACAAGTTCAGATTGTTGACATTGTCATTGGTGCCGCTTTCTTCATACGCAAATCGTTATTTGAAGCGCTCAATGGGTTCGACGAAGCCTTTTTTATGTACTTTGAAGAATCGGATCTCTGTCAGCGTGCGCGCGATCGAGGTTGGCAGATCCTCTACACGCCAGAGGTTTCGATTATTCATTTGGGCGGCTATTCTGTAGACAAAGTTTCTGATCGGATGCGGCTAGAATATCGCCGCAGTCAGCTTTACTATTATCGGAAGCATCGCTCAGTGTGGGAACAAGCTGTTCTAAGATGCTATCTACTGGTTAAATTTGCGCTTGCCACTTTAAGATCGTTTAATCCAACCAACTTTAAGATACTGCGCTTGCTTCTAGATCTCTATCGTTATCCAATGCAGCTAAACCGAACACACGCTGTTAAAAATTACAGCAAATAATGTATTCATCAACTATGTCAATCTTGGTGAATTTGTCTCCTGTTTTACCTCAACCTACTGGTATTTCTACTTATAGTCTCAACATTGTTAAAGAGCTACGATCGCTCAACCCCGAAGTTATTAGTTCCTTTGAGATTGATGGATATACGTTTCATCGCTCTCCCGCTGATTTAACAGCTGAATACGGTTTAAAGGGTCACTTTAAACGCTTAGTCTGGACGCAGTTTCAGCTTCCTGAGATCTACCAAAAACTGGCGTCTCAGCTATTATTTTCGGTTTTACCGGAAGCACCATTATGGTCAAACTGTCGCACTATTGTGATGGTGCATGATCTCATTCCGTTACATTTCCCCAAGCGCTTTTCACCCGGAACGCTTTATAACCGTCACTATATTCCTCAAGTATTGAGACAAGCAGAACACATCATCTGCAACTCCAGCGCAACGGCACAAGATATCATGCAGTTTTGTGGCCTTTCTGCCAATCGAATTACTCCGATTCCCCTTGCTTACGATGCTCAACATTTTCGGTTTCTAGATTTGCCTAAGCGTCATTATTTTCTCTATTTAGGTCGCTTTGCACCGTATAAAAATGTGCAGCGGGCGATCGCCGCTTTTGCTACGTTTCCCAATTGTTCAGACTATGAATTTTGGCTGGCAGGGCCAACTGATCAACGGCAGTTGCCGCTTTTACAAACCCAAATCGAAGAGTTGCAACTCACGCATCAGATTAAGTTCTTGAATTACGTGGCTTACGATGACTTGCCGAAGCTGATCAATCAGGCGATCGCGCTTGTGTTTCCAAGCCTCTGGGAAGGGTTTGGGTTGCCTGCGTTGGAAGCAATGGCTTGCGGTACACCTGTTATCACGTCTAACGTATCGTCACTGCCAGAGGTTACGGGCGATGCGGCGCTTTTGGTCGATCCCTATGATGTGGGGGCGATCGCGCAGGCGATGCATGACATCACTACCGATACTCAGCTATGGGCTAACCTTCGTAGCGCCAGCCTTACAAGAGCCAGTCAGTTCAGTTGGGCAAAAACCGGACGGGCGACGGCTGAAGTTCTACAGCGGTTTAGCTGAAGGTGCTTGGAGCGTTTCAAGTTGGTCAAATAACCGAGCGACTTCCCGCAGGTTTTTATCACCGGGTGCATGTTCAACGCCACTTGAAAGGTCAATGCCGTGAGGCTGAGCTTGACACAACGCATTCAGAATATTGTCTGGCGTAAGACCACCCGCCAGGAACCACGGGCACGCTGGCTGAAATTGCTGAAGCAAGGACCAATCAAGCGTTTTGCCAGTGCCGCCAAACAGTTTTGGATCGTAGGCATCGAGAAGAAGGGTATCAACCCAGGCCGCGTAGGTATTGGCTTGCGCCAGAGCATCGGCTGTATGGATACGTAGCGCTTTAATGATTTCAATCTCAGGGATTACCTGGCGGAGGCGATCGCAAAACTCAGGCGCTTCGTTGCCATGCAGTTGAACCCCGGTAAGTTGGCCGATCGCAACGGTCTGCTCAATGTCTTCAAGGCTCGCGTTAACAAACACCCCAATCCGATCACCGCTGGGTCTTCCAGTCTCAAGATGGGGCAATGCAGCGACAATGGCTGCGATGTCTGTCGGCGAGACATAGCGCGGTGAAGCCTCAACGCAAATGAAACCCAGCGCTGTGGCTCCCAGTTGGACGATCGCGCCTCCTTGTTCTGGTTTGGTGATACCACAAATTTTGACGCGTAGACGCATGAGATGTATCGAAAGATAACGGTTTTTGTTAACTCTTAAAACAAATCTAGCCTTTTTTTTAGTTTGTTCTTGAGGTATTTTTATAATCCTCTTTGTTTATAAGTTTTTCAATGATTTAGGAGGCAGAAAATTGGTTTATACATCTCTGGTAGCAGTTGCACGGACGATCGAATGGTCGCCTAACATCGCCATTGTCATGATTGCAGCAAACCTGTTTGCGATCGCGATTGGGCGCTACGCCATTCAGCGACGTGGTGTCGGTCCGGCGCTGCCTGTGCAGGTACCTGGTCTCTTTGAAGGGTTTGGCGTTCCCGAACTACTGGCTACCACAAGCTTTGGTCATATTCTGGGAGCAGGCATGATCTTGGGTCTCAGCAACGCAGGCATCCTTTAAGGTCATTGGGGCATAGCAATGCTATGCCCCAACTCAATTGAGAGAGTTCCTTGAAGTCTCACTTAGGACGGGCGCGACCGACAATCTTCGGTTGCTATGCTGATGCTAGCTTTGACAGCCTGGGCAGACACGCAATCGTAGTACTGCCTGGGCTGTCGTAATTTAGCACTGCCGCATTTGCATGGCGCTCGATGCATTCAGAGACTTCGTTTTTGGCAATGGGTACTCCTCCAGTCCTGGTCACGCTGTTTACAGGTTTGCTGATTGCCTTTGCAGTGCAGCTATTGTTAAGCACTTTTGGGATTGCGGCAGGCATCACCGCGATCGGCTACTTACCAGGTGTGCAAGCAGCAAAACCAGACGAAGCTCTTGAAGAGGAGGCCGAAGCTGAAACTAAAGTCGCAGGCCATGCAGGTACCGCAGGCAAAATTGGGTTTGCCGTTGGAGCAGGTACGCTCTTAACCGTTAACACTGTCCTTTTTGTTGCGTCGTTTCTGGCGGTCAAACTGAGCCTGGTGAGCACACTCACGCTGGGAGCCACGTTGGGCATCGTCATCTGGGCAGGCTATTTCCTGGTGCTCACCTGGTTGAGTTCAAAAGCCGCAGGGTCAGTGATGGGCTTAGTAACCGGGGCTGTCAGTGTCGGCGTGCAGGGTTTTATGACAACGGCCATGACCGCGCTGGGACGCAATAAGGATGCAAAGAATGCTGCCACTGCACTGCCAGCCGCAATAGACAACCGCTTAGCCGCAGCCGAATCGAGCCTGGAAACGCTGCAAACGCAGCTAGAAGCCAATACTCGCACAGTTGAGACGACGCTTCAGAGCTATGTGCAGACGCTGCAACCACCCAAGCTTGATCTGGAGCGCATTCGGAATGAAGTCGCAGCAATTCTAGCAAACGCAGAACTGCCGTCTGTGTCGCAGAAAACGGCTCTTAGCAGGATCGATCGCCAAACATTAGCCGATCTCGTCAGCCGTCGCACCGATTTTTCTAAGCACGATATTAATCAGGTTGTGGATCAGTTGGAAGCGGTGTGGCAGGAGGTAACTGGTGGAAATGACGCGATCGCCGACCTCACGACCTTCTTGCAATCCGCCAGCCCCGATCAACTAACACCCGATGCGGTGAATGATCGTCTCAAGCATCTACGCGCAGAAGCTCAGCAGGATGCACCAATCGATGGGCGACTTGCAGACCTAACCCCAATCGCCTTACTGGAACCAAAACAGTTGATTAAACGGTTGGCGCAGACCGTGCGCGATCGCGTAGATCTCTCTGATCTTGATGTCGGCAAAGTTTTGCAGCAGTTACAGGCGTTCACCCAAGCCTCTGATACAACAGACGCAGACAACTCGATCGATCCGTTTAGCGCCACGATCGCGTCCGATGTGGAAGCTTACTTGCTCAACGCCTATCCCTGGAATTTGACGCGCAAAACCGTCACAGAAGAATTCAAGGATGTGCTTTACGATTCTGAAGCAAACCCAGTCGCGGTAAAACATCAGCTTCTATCCTTAAACCGCGAGGCGTTTGTGTCGCTGCTGGAGCAACGGGATGATCTCACCTCTAAAAAGATCGACAAAATCGTCGATCGCCTGGAAGAAACACGCCTGGAAGTGCTGGACAGTCTGGAAGCTGCTATCAGCGAAGCACCCTTTAAAACCTTTTACACTCAGGTCAGCGAGTATCTTCGTACAGCTAAGAAAAGTGCCCTAAAGCCAGCCAGTTTTCAAAAGCAACTCCAGACCCTTCTGCAACAAGTAGAACATTCGCTTGAGTACTGGAGCGATCGCCTGCATTACTTGACCCACGATCGCCTGCTAGCAAGCCTCAAGGAGCGACAAGACCTGACTCAGGAGGAATTAGACGCCCTCATAACCCAGCTAGAAACGGCGCGCGATCGCCTGTTAGAAGAACTTCAAACCCGTCAAGCTACCTTGTCCACCGAGGCGATGGCCTTCTGGCAGAAGGTTGGCGACTATGTAAGCGATCGCAGCCAAAAATTGACGGCTCGTAACATCCAACGCCGGTTCAACGCCCTGACTAAAACCACTCAAAGCGAATTTGCTGAGCTGCGGCACTACTTACCATCCTTTGATGCTGAAGCGGTAACGCAATGGCTCGCCGATCGTCAGGATTTGACCGTCAAGCGCCAAAAGCAAGTCCTGAGCCAGCTAGAAAAGACGTGGAACAGTTTGCTTCAGGTGCCCCAAGCGGCGGTTAATGCCGCACGATCGAGCTACAGTCAGGCATCGACCATTCTTACAGACTACCTTCAGCACCTTGACCCTACGACCTTCAATGCAATTGAACTGCCTCAAGATTTACTCCACTACTTGACGCAGCATCACCTCACCGAAGAAGCTCTTGGTGAACTGACTCACATCGACTGGACATTGTTGGTCGATCGCGTGCAGCAACGGCAAGACCTGACGATCGACCAACAGCAACAGCTTGTAGAGCAAGTACAGCAGACCATTTACACGGTGGGTAAGCTACCCCGTCGCTTTGCATTGCGCGGCAAACGGCAAATTCAACAGTGGCAAGACACATTGAGAGATTACCTGCGGTATGCAGAACGCGAAGATTTAAGCATTGATCGCCTGCCGCAACTCCTTCAACGCTTATTCCACGAACTGCAAGCCTCTGACTCAGGGAGCCGTCATTGGGCCGAGGCATTGCAACAGCAGTTTCTCAGCTTTGATCAGGCCCATTGGCTGGCAGTGCTCTCTGAGCGAGGCGATCTGACTGAGGCAGAAATCAGTCATCTACTTGAGAAACTTGAAACGACAATCAAACAAGCGATAGAGCAAGCAAAAACGCTACAGCAGCAGACTCAAGCCGCCCTTGCAAACACCTTTGACCAGCTACAGCACTACATCACCTCCCTGCCGCTACCTGACCTGGACTACGATCGCCTGAAAGATGAACTTCAACAATTGCTCGTCGATCCACGCCTTGGGTTAGAAAATCTCAGCAGCGCCGTTGGGGACACGCTACGCGAACAGTTGAGCCGCTTCAATCGTCAAACCCTATCTGCCTTGCTCAGCACCCGCGATGATCTGTCAGAAAACGTTGTCCAGAACCTGATCGATCGGGTTGATGCCGTCCGTCTCAGCACTCTCGATCGCATTGAAACCGTTCAGCAAGAAGCCCAACGTCGCGTTGAAACCCTTAAACAGCAGGCCCAACGTCAGGCCGAAGAAACCCGTAAAGCCATCGCTGTTGCCGCCTGGTGGCTCTTTGCAACCGCCTTCTCTTCAGCACTCACCGCCGCGATCGCCGGAGCAATAGCAGTTGGTGGCTTGGATTGGTTAGAGCAAATCATTAGCTAAAAGCAATGTCCCCAGCCATTTTCATCGGCATTCACTACACCCTACACCACACACCCTATCCCTATTACCGCTGTATGATGGCGATCGACACGCAGCAAGCAGCAACGCAATGAGCGCCACAGCAGCAATTTTCTATCTCAAAGATGGCTATCATACGGGTGGACAAAAGCTGTATGGACGCCAAGCCGCCAGCGAAGGGTTTCTTAAAGGGTTTGTGCAGCACGGAACAGCCGATCGCCTATATTGCTATACAGCCGAGCAATCCGGCTTTACAGAATTTTGTGAACAGGTCAAGCCCTGGCTGACGCGTCAACGGGATGTACAGTGGTTGCCATATAGCCAGCCGCATCAACTGGCGCAACCAGGTGCCGTCTTTCGTCCCGATTCGGTCATCACGCCAATGGTATGGGAACGGCGGTTCGTCAATCAGCAAGCTTATAGCATTTGCGGCATGACACACTCGATCGCCAGCAAAGACGCGATGGAAGATCTGGGTAAACTGCTGCTGGCTCCGGTGCAACCCTGGGATGCGCTTGTGTGTCCATCACCCGCCGTCAAAACTGTCGTTGAACGCCTCTGGGCCACGTGGAGCGAGTATTTAGCCAAGCGGACGGGTGGTCACATCCAGCAAGAAATTAAGCTACCCGTCATTCCGCTAGGGGTCGATTGTACGGCCTTTCCACAAGGCGAGCAGGCGCAGGCCATTCGTCGTGATCTGCGGGCGAAGTGGGACATTGGGCAAACCGATATTGTCGTGCTGTACGTGGGACGGCTTAGCTTCAGCACCAAAGCGCATCCAGTGCCGATGTTTATGGCGCTAGAGCGAGCCGCACAGGCAACGGGCGCAGCAGTCCATTTGGTATTAGCTGGCTGGTTTGAAAACGAAACGGAGTCTACTACCGTGCGCGAGTGCGCTCAGGTCTTTTGTCCCTCGGTGATGACGAGTTGTGTGGATGGACGATCGCCCACCATTCGTGCCAACGTCTGGTCAGTTGCAGATATCTTCCTGTCTCTCGCCGACAACATTCAGGAAACGTTTGGTCTCACCCCAATCGAAGCAATGGCAGCCGGATTACCGACGATCGTGTCTGACTGGGATGGCTATCAAGCATCGGTGCGCCATGAAATTGATGGCTTTCGCATTCCAACCGTGTTGCCGCCACCTGGAGTAGGGCTAGATTTAGCCTGGGAGCAGTTGAGCGATAGCATGCCCTACAGCGCTTACGTAGCGCATACCGCGATCGCCACCGCGATCGATATTGATGCCTGCACACAAGCTTTAACAACTTTAATGACCAATCCTGATCTGAGAGCACGGATGGGTGCCGCAGCCCGCCAACGAGCCGAGCAGGTTTATGACTGGAGTGTAATTATTGCCGCATACGAACGCTTATGGCAAGAGCTAGCCGAAATTCGGGCGATCGCGTCCGAAGTTGCACCTCTGGCACCCAACGAGCCACCCTATCCCTTAGTGGATGATCCCTTCCGTCTCTTTGCCCACTACCCAACCACAACGCTTGGTGCCGATCATCGCCTCAAACTGGGCGCGATGGCGAAACCAGATCCCCTTGCGGCGCTACGTCAAATTGGTATTACAGGCTTTGGGGCTGAACGACGGCTTGCATTGGATGTACAGGATGCGATGTTAAGCGCGATCGCCGAGAATAGTTCTCTCCCAGTCAGTACCCTCCTCAATCGCTACGCCAACCACGATCCGGCTGCGTTCTTCCAAACCCTCCTCCACCTGTTGAAATTCGATATTTTGCAGCTAGAACACCAAGGAATACAACCTAAATAAGACCAGCTTTTTTAGATGCTATCTCTTGCTCAAAATTAGACTTGAAGCAGTGATTTAGGACAGACACCAAAGTCTGTAATAACACTCACAACTTCACCGCTTTCATTAAATCCAAAATAAGTTGGGTAAATTCCGTCTCCCCAACCACTTGAAAATGCAATTACGTTAGCTTGAGTCTCGTTATCTAAACACATATTTGCCCAAGAGCATGTAAATGTTTGATTGACTTCAAGCAAATTCTGCAACTGATAAATCAGAATACTCTCTTCTTCCGCGTAAATTGAATCATCGAGTATTGTGGTAACATCTGCATTCATGAAACAGCCTGTTCCGGAGTCAACACCATACCAAAGAAAGTTCCTTCTTCAAGAGAATCTAGGGCGTGTTTAAAGCCCTCGGAAGCCCCCAACCTCCAAATTTGGGGGCTTGTAAACCAGCTTCAAAGTCCCCCAGCATTGGGGGCTTAAAGCCCTTTGGGCATACAAGAAAAGGGGGCAGAAGCTATTAGCAATGAAACGATTGAATTTTAAAACACTGCCTAGCTTTTCACCAGAATGATATGCCATTTCCCAATTTGAACTCTGCTGCCAGTCATGGTGAACGCAGATCATTGCATAAGCAAGTACATGAGCTTCTTGTTGCTTATTTCTTTCGATATGAGCAATACTTAACAAAACTGGGTATTTCCCAGGTTCTAAAGTCGCTGTGAAAGGTTCGCTACCTACTAACGTCAGTGGATCGCAAGCAACTAATTGCCCAGAAGTTAAAATCAACTCTCCAGCTTCGATGGTTGTAAAATTGATCTTGCCTCCATTTATAGTGAATTCTCGTTTTTCGTGGAAAGCTTTTGAGTAATTAATATTATCCATTTCTTATTAAGTCTACGATTAGCAGAACAACACATTTCAATAATGTCTGTTGCAAATAATTAACTTAGCTTACATGGTTGATGAGGTAACTAATGCCAAGTTATATCTCATGTTTTCTACCTTGAGATATATTCACACAGAGTGATCGACACGATAATGTGAGATTTTCCAACGCATCCAGAGGAAAACGCCGTGCTTGACCACCTCTTTCTGGCCCAACAAGTTGCTGTAAATTTCCGGTTGAGCGGCATTGTTGCACTCATCGCGGGCATCCTGATTCTCGCCATTCCTCGACTGCTCAATTTAATTGTGGCAATCTACTTGATTGTGATTGGCCTGGTGCAAGTGTTCAATTTGAGAATTTAAGACTTGAGAATTTAAGCCATTCCCATTGCTTGTCCCGCAATCCATCCTGTCGTCCAGGCACTCTGAAAGTTGAAACCACCTGTCACACCATCAATATCGAGAATTTCACCTGCAAAATGTAAACCAGGACAGAGACGGCTTTCCATCATTTTGAAGTCTACTTCCTTGAGGTTGACCCCTCCACACGTCACAAACTCTTCTTTAAAGGCTCCTTTGCCGTCGATCGTATACTGCCCACGCGTCAACTCCTGAATCAACAGGTTCAATGTCTTGTTAGAAAGCTCTGCCCACCGCATTTCAGCCGTGATGCCCACATAGTTCGTCAGGCGTTCCCACAAGCGGCGGGGGATGAGAACCGGGCAACTCGTGGCGATCGCTCGTCTTGGTAACTGCGCTTTTACCACTAGAAGCTGTTGGCGCAGTGCCTCTGGATTAGTTTGCGGCAACCAGTTCACCAGCAAGGTTGCCTTGTATTGGCGATCGTATAAAGCTCTCGCTCCCCACGCAGAAAGTTTGAGCACCGCTGGCCCACTCAAGCCCCAATGGGTAATCAAAAGCGGCCCCGTTTGCTCTAAAGGACTTTTTTCGCCAGTTTGCAGTCGTAAATGGGCGTTTTGTACCGACACACCTGCTAAATCTTGTAAGCGGCTATCCGTAAGGTTGAAGGTGAAGAGAGACGGTACAGGTGGCTCGATCGTGTGCCCTAAAGCCCGCGCGATCGCATACCCTTGGGAACTGCTGCCAGTGGCGAGAAGGAGGCGATCGCACCGCAGCACCTCACCCGCCTTCACATCCACCCTAAACCCATCATCTTTGCGAGTGATAGCTTTCACGGCAGCGCCCTGCCAGAGCTTTACTCCCACTGCTTTAGCGGTTTCCATCAGGCAATCCACAATGGTTTCTGAGTCATCCGTGATGGGAAACATGCGCCCATCCGCCTCCGTTTTCAACGTCACGCCATGCGACTCAAACCATGCCACCGTATCCTGTGCTTGAAAGCGACTGAAGGGACTCCGCAATGCCTTGCCCCCTCTGGGATAATGCTGCACCAAAAGCGCTGGATCAAAGCAGGCATGGGTGACATTGCAGCGTCCTCCACCCGATACCTGCACTTTCGCAAGCGGTTGACGAGCCGCTTCTAGCAGTGTGACTCGCACGTTGGGGTAATGACTGGCGCAGGCGATCGCTCCAAAGAATCCAGCCGCACCACCACCTACCACCACAATAGAACAAGGGTCAGATGGCATAAGGTGAGGGAAGAAAAGCTAAAGGCTAAAACATTTTGCAGTGGGTGTTCTATCGTAACCGATCTTTCTGCTACGCTGAGGCAACTATTTTCCAGTAAACCGATGACCGAGCCTCGTGACGCCTTTGATAGTCCCTGGAAAGACGTTCTCGAAGCTTACTTCCAAGACTTCATGCAGTTCTTCTTTCCTCAAATTCACGCCGATATTGATTGGAGTCGAGGGTATGACTTTCTGGATCAATAGCTACGGCAAGTTGTGCGGGATGCCGAGTTGGGAAAGCGACCGGAGGGCTTGAGGCAGGTGTTTCGAGCAGAACTTAAGCAGTACGAACAGGAGCGACAGATGCCTTACGTTACGTCGATTGAACAAATGGGCAGAGAGGAAGAGCGTCGATCGATAGCCCTAAGAATGCTTCAGGAAAACATTCTACTCGAAGCGATCGCCCGAATTACTGAATGGACGATCGCCGAACTCCAACAACTTCAAGCCGATCAATCACAGGAATAGCGTTCCTAAAAAGGTCTGCGAGGTAACATTTGGCTGACCGAAAAGCAGTGTAAGAGTTCCCGAAAACCATTGCTTTGTAAGGATTTGTAATCTTTTAATCTGCCAGTTGGAAAATTGGCACATAGGTGTTTTATTTCGTCCGGAAGGGAGAGAAAGGGATGCGGACAGGACAACAGTACCTACCTTCCTACTCAGACAAACGGATATGATGACTCATCTTAAAGTGGTTGCTCTAGCAACCCTGGCTTTTAGTTCCCTGACCGTTGTAAAACCAGCCACTGCGGCCCTGTTTAGCAAGGCAGATTTAGATCCTAGCAGGCTGGTGTTGGTCGCTTCGCCCTATGGCAGCAATGCACACCAGCTTTTGATTGTTGAGCAAGTTGCCAATAACCGTGCCTGCTGGAGTGAGAGCGGCACCAGTCCCACAATGGTCGATCCACTCCTGGTAAATTTTGACTTTACGGGCATTTGTGGACGTAGCACCGATGCCAATGGCTACTCCATTCGGATGGGTGACCAGGACTTGGGCCTGCAATACAGCCTGCGGGTTGTGAAACGCAATGGCGATTTGCTGTTGGTTGGCATGCCAACCATGTCTCGCAACGGCCCAGAAATTCAAATTGGTCGCGCGGGTGGTGCCACGAATGGGTTTGCCAAGCTGTATTTGAATCCTGGTTGGCGCATTACCCGTCGAGTGTATAACAATCAGGCGTTAGGACATTACTACCTGACGAATGACCAACCGTTGAATAGCGCGATCGCAGCCGCTCCAGTACAACCCCCCGCGCCACTGCCTCTACCGTCTAAGCCCCTTCCAACTTCAAATCCCTCAGGGCCACTGCCTGTATCTCGTCCCGATATCATCTTTACGCCGGGTTCCAGTAGTCCGAGTAGCTCCGTCACATCCTCCTCTCGACCTGCTAGCGCTTCGATTCCCATTGCCGTACCACCACCCGAATCAGCCATCGCTACAGGCTCTACCCGTCCCACTCCACTACCCGCACCGTCGACAACGGCTCCCGTAACGACCATTCCGGTCAGCGGGTCGAAAACGCCCGTGCGGCCCAGTGCTAATCAGTCCACGAGTTCTGCCGGATCACCCATCACAGGCAAGCCCATTCGCGTGCCACTGCCTGCGGCAGCAACTCGACCGATCGTCACAGTCCCCAAGGAAATCCCACAGTTAGCTATACCGCAACCTGTGCCCCAGTCACCGATCGTGCAACGACCTGTCACACAGACACCTGTTACGCAACCGTCTGTCACACAGCCCCAACCAACTTCAAGCCTGCCCAAACCGAAGCCTGGAGACTTTGTAGTACGAACAACAGCGCTTTGAGGGAGTGGGGAAAGGCTAAAGGCGGAGGGGATGGGGGATGAAGGCTAGAAAAGGCAGAAGGCAGAAGTGGGGAGTCGAGAGTGGGAAGTGGACTCACGGCTGGTAGCTGACCGCTGCTAGCTGCTAGCTGACTGCTCAACCAACTCAAAACTCCTCCCTACTCCCTTCCCCCACCCCTCCCCCCTCACCTCTTCCCCTCACACCTTCAGTGCCCGTTTGGCGGCTTGCAGAAGCTGGATGCGATCGTCTAGCCCGTTATAGCCACCATTAATGACCCTGGTAACGGTTCTCACATCGTCGTTGTCGGCATCTCCGTTGAGCTGATTGGTTGTCCAAAACCAGCCAGCGCTCCGGCTTGCCAGGTCAGGCGATGATAGCTTGGTCGGATTGTTGATGAGATCGACCCCTAGCGCTTTGCCACAGGCTTCATAATTTGTTCGTCCTGTCACCTGAATTAGCCCTCTGCCCTTATAGCGCACACCATCACCACTGTAGATGTTGCCCAAGTCATCTCGACCTTCATAGTCCTCACCAGAAGCATACTCTTCTAGGGCATTAAAGCGATCGGATTCATGCGCTAACTGGGCCAGAAAATGGGCCTGTCGTAACGGCGTTGACACATTGAACTCAACCATCGTGCGGTTCAAAAAGGGTGTGAGCGCATTGATTCGGCTCGTGCTGGCTTCGGGGGCGATCGCTAAAATTTGTGGTGGTGTCAGTAGCAGCATCGTGCTGGTGGGAAATAACCCGGCATAGGGTGGTTTACCTGCGGGTCGAGCAGGCAAATTGCTGAGCGATCGCAGCACGTTATCCATCTGCCCATCTTTGTCATTCACCGCTCCTTGCAGACTACCCGCCAACTCTTGCAATCGCGTAGCTGCGCCCTGTCTGCCAACCCTGACATCCGTGACTGAAAACAACCCCACGTAGGGTGGCTTATCGGTAGGACGAGGAGGCAGATTGCTCAACACTCGAATTAAGTCGTCTACTAACTCGTCTTTTTTGCCAACCGTTCCTTGTAACTTGTTCACCAACGATGCCAGGCGAACAAAAGCCTGAATTCTCCAAATATCAAGTTGCGCCATAGTTAAGCACCTTTTTTTACAAGCAGCCAGACTAATCCTGGAAAACAGCGCGAGGTTTTCATCTTTGAGCTAATTATTCACGCAGATGGAAGCGATGACCAGATTCTTAACTACAGCTTTACGAATCAACATACCGGAAAGTGTGCTTCACTTGGCAAAACCTGCCCCCTACCAGGCGCTACATTCTTTCTTGGAAACCTCCTGAGCACTCTAGAAGCGTGGGCAATGAGTTAGGGAATGCGACGAGTGAGCTAGGATCAAGCTGATTGAAAGGTCAGCAGCCCTCTCTCATGGCTTTAACGCCGTTGCCCCCGTGATAAGTCCCGTTGATCAGCCCCCTACGCCAGCAGTTCCACGATCGACCGATCCACCCACCCTTTGGCTCTCGCTAGTGCTGGGGTCAGTGCTGATTCATCTGGTGCTGTTTATTCTCGGTACCCTTGCTTTAACTCGTACTGCAACCGTACAGCTTACCACAGAGCCAATTACCATTGAGTTGGTCGATCCAACTGCTGTGACTGCACGATCGTCAACACCTAACCAGTCGATCGCTGCTCGTCCTGGTGCGCCTTCATCAACGACTCCCTCTACAAGCCAGGCTCAACCCAACACGGCGCGATCTCATCCATCAGAAACCAATCCAGCCGTAGAACAGCCATTCGTACAGCCTCTTCCGCGAAGGCGGTTACCCGTCCGTACACAGGAACCGAAACCATCGAGCGCTCCAGCCCAGTCATCCAGAAACCCGGCTCCGCTGCCCTCTACTCCTGCCAACAACTCAACTCAACCGCCGCCAACCTCAACGAGAAATCCTTTTCCACCATCCGATTCGTCCGAGACAAGACAGCCCCAACCACCTTCCGATCGACCCGGAGAACGGTTACCAGGTTCTTTGCCCAACCCTTTAGGTGGCTCTGAACCATTACCAGCCGATTCGCAGCCCCCCGCAACGGGCGAACGTATCTCTCACGGGCCGCAGGAAGAGAGCGTGTTCGTCAAGGTGACTAATTTTAGTCCACCCTCTGTCGATATCTCACGACAACCAGCCCAGCCGAGCGTTTTCCAGCAAAATCTTTTCATCCGTTATCCATCTGCCCTTTCAACGCAAACGATTAACCTGCAAGCGGCACTCATCATTGATCAAAATGGGAAAGTGCTGAGTGTCGAAAAGGCAACGTTGCTCTCTTCTTCTTTGGGGAGCACGATCGACGAAGAAACCCTAACTACTGTTGCTAACCAGATTTTTACTCAGTGGCAGTTTAACCCTGCCCAGGATCGTGTAGATGGCAAACTGGTGAAGCCGCCGCAGTCAAACCTGGTGGTTAATGCACAGGTACAAATCCCTTAGAACAAGGACATTTAGAAGAGGGACAGCAGTTTGAAAGATTAGCTATTAGTAAATCCTCCAGAAGCAATGTCCCCTGGTGTACACTGCTAAGAGTGTGTTACAATTGCAAAGGCCTTGGAAGGTTTCCCCTTGCGGGCGTAGTTTAGTGGTAAAACCTTAGCCTTCCAAGCTAATGATGCGAGTTCGATTCTCGCCGCCCGCTTTCAAACACACACACCCATAATCCCTTTCTACACGGGCATTATGGGTTTTTTAATGCCCGTTATGCGTTTCACGACCCACATAACGCACTTGTAAAACACGTAATTGAGTAGCCATTTGAGTACGTTTTGAGTACGATGTGATTACAACCTTAGCAAGCGTACTCAGAACACCATGAAAGGCAAACAGCAGAAGCAACAGAGCAAAGCAGGTAAAGGTTCTGTAGGCATTGAGGCAAGGGAGGGAAGACTCAGACTTAACATCCCTCGTCCCTGGTTTAGCGGTACTCAAAAGAGACTCACCCTCGGTTTAGCTGACACCCCAGAGAACCGAGTGATTGCAGCAGCTAAAGCCCGTGAAATCGAACGAGACTACGCTTTAGACGCATTTGATGAAACCCTCGCCAAGTACAAGCCTAAAACCCATCTAACACCCGTTACAGCTATTACAGCAGCGGTACACACCCCGTTGGAGCTCTACAGCCTTCACACTACCTATCTCGCTCCTCGCAGCAAAGAATCCACTCGTGAGTTTCATAAGCACATTGGGCGCATCCTTGAGAAGCTTCCTAAGATGCCAGTTACGAACGCTTTAGCAGTGAGGGAGGCAATTCTAGCTGTCACCACACCCAAACGCGCTAAACGAGTCTTTATGGGTCTCTCTGCTGCTTGTAACTGGGGTATAGAGCATGAATTAGTCACCAGCAATCCTTACGCTCGTTTGGTTCAAAGTCTTGATGAGGATGATTTGAAGGTGAAAAACAAGGCAGATGCCTTTACACCAGAGGAAGCAGACGCACTCATTGAGCTATTTAAGACTGATGACAGACCAGGGATGAACTACCGTCACTACGCACCTTTTGTAGAGTTCCTGTTCCTCACCGGATGCCGTCCTAGTGAAGCTGTAGGTTTGCAGTGGCAGGACGTTCATTTTGAGAAAGGCTACATCACGATGGGACGTTCCATTTCTCAACCCAACAACGGCAGGAAAGTACACTCAGACACCAGTAAGAACCGTAAAACTCGAATGCTACCCCTTTACCCTCGCCTGCTTGCTTTCATGACTTCACTGTCTGAAAAAGCGGGTGATTCCTTACAATCTGATGCGCTCATCTTCCCAGCACCGAAAGGAGGTTCCATCACCTTTGCCAATTTCAGGACTAACGCATGGAATAAACTCGCTCGTACCATCAAGCCTGACGTAAGCCCTTATAGCTGTAGAGACACCTTTATTACCGCTCAACTCGCCAAAGGGTCTGGTGTAGCTGATATAGCCCGTTGGTGTGACACTAGCGCTGAGATGATTGAAAAGCACTACTCAGACAAGTCGAAATTGCTTCACATCATGCCTAAAGACTAATTAAGAGTGAGGGTGAAGTTTTAGGCTAAAACTTTAGGCTAAAAGTTTAGGTAGATACCTCAACACCCACTTACAACTACATTTCACCCCACTTGGCAACTTGCTAATGGTTAGGTAAAACAATTGGCAATTTAATTTGCCAATTTATTCAACAACAAACCCTCTTACCTTTTACAGTAGGAGGGTTCTTTTTGGAGGAAACGAGGTTAGCTACGAGTTAATGGTGCATCAGTTCCACGAGGCAATTTTTCCACACCCTTTTAACACTGTCTATTAGATGTCGAGTTATCCAGTCGATGACTTCCTCATCCAGGTGAGCTAGCAGGTAATCAGGCTCATCCTTCGTCTCTTTCATCAGCAGATCAGCGTAACCCTCTAGCGCCACTTCAGCCAAGGCAACACACCAACGCAGCTTGGGTTCCACTTCTCTAAAGAACGGATGCCATTCACTCATCTGCATGATGCGTTCATCTCTCCAATTAGGGTCATCCAGATGCCACACTTCCAAGGGAGTCTCATCTTCTCCTTTACCTTCACGCTCACCAACACCCTCACCAGTAACCCTACTAGAGCGACACTCGTAGAACTGTCCTATCACCCTCTCAAGTGCCTCCCAAGTGCGTTTCTTCCTCATATCGCACCCTAAGCCGTTCTCACCGAAAGCACTCCTCAGAGCGTCCCTAAACTCAGTCGCAGCGTTAATCCAACCAAACACCGCATCTGGGTAGCCGTATTTCACTGCATAGCGTAGCGTCTCACTGGAAAGCGTCACACCAGTAATCGCTAGAAAGTGGTCTCTAACGGCATCACGATCGATTCCTACCGCCTTAGCGTTATGATTCATTTCAGCCTCTCTTACAGGTATGTGTAATGGGGGTTAGCCCTGTCTCGGTGTTTCCAGCACCTTGATGGGGCGTTTTGCTTGCGCTCCTTTAGGATATCTCAACATCCATAATCGTCAAGCAGTTTTACGTTATGCGCCCTGACAAAATCGTTAATTACCGCTTACAACAGCTAATTACTTACTCTATTCCTATTACCTATGACCTATTATCTATTATTTATCTATCTATCTATTTATCTATCTATCTATCTATTCATTATCTATTTATCTATCTAACCTACCTACCTACCTACCTACTTATTTATCCATTCAATTATTACATTATTGATTTATCTGACCACAACGTTGTAGTATGTAATTAAGCAGTCGCTTCATTGTCAACCTTTTGAAAGGTACCGCACAAAAACTTGAAAGGTACCGACATTTTTTGAAAGGTACCGTATACTTTCAACAGTAAAACCCACTGTTTGAAAGGTACCGATATGTCCATCTCTCCAAACGTTGATGATGCGCTAGCGCTGGATAGCTACTGGTATTACTGCAACAATGCTTTTTTGGGTGGCTTACTAACTCTTCCTAAGCTTTCCCTGCTGCCTTTAACCAAGGTAGATGCACAATTCATCAGAGACGGTCATAAACACCCTGTAACGGGTGAAACCTGCCACGAGCTACAACTGAACCAAGAACTCATTATTGGCGGCAAGGTAGCTTTTTATCAGCATTTGGTGCATCTCATGGTTCACCAGTGGCAGTACGAGAAAGGTGAAAAGAAGCCAACGAAGCATGACCATAACGCGGAATTTGTCAGGGTAATGAACGGTATAGGATTTGAATCATCAGCGAATTACGGACGTTCACTAGAGTTCACACCAGAAGAGGGAGGAAGATTTATGAGAGCAGTAGCAACAGCACCGGAACTAGCCTTGTTGAGGCCTTCTAACAGCAGTGCCTTGTTAGACCTTGAAGACAGTAGAAGCAAGCCCAAAAAGGATAGGAAGACTACTTACTGCTGTCCTCAGTGCCAACAAAAGACATTTGGAGGAAAGAACCTACAGTTAATCTGTGGACGTTGCAATGAGGCACTGATTAAGCAGGTAGAATAATGCTCGGTACCTTTCAAGTTTGTTTCAAAAACGCACGGTACCTTTCAAAAAACTCTGTTACAGTTAACCCAAGGTAGACGGTAACGTTAGCCCTTCAAACAGTAAACTTTACGAAACCCCTGTCCTCACTGGATTAGGGGTTTTTTCTGTTTGTTAGTAGTTCAAATTAATGGCATTAGCTAATGCCATTAAAAATAGGTAGACACTTACCTACCCAGTTTCACACCCACTTTTCCCTACCTTTTTTGAAACACCCGTTAGTACCAAGTAACAAAAATTCTGTCCCTAGCTGTCGAACAAACGATACTGGTGTTTTACAGCGCTTCTCAGCGGTTACTGAGGGAACGTTCTAGTTTTTGAAACGTACACCCAACTTTTGAAACAAACCTCACGGTACCTTTCAAAACCCTCGGTACCTTTCAAAAACTGCTGAGTACGTTTTGAGTACGTCTTTCTACTTATTAATCGCTACCGTGTATCAAGTTAATTTCTCAAACCTTCCACTACGTCTCGCTCTCTTTTTGGAATGTACACTGCAAAAAATCACCAGCACACCCCTTTTGAGTACGTTTTGAGTACGATTCCACCCTTTTGAAAGGACTCAAAATCTGAAACACCCGCTACCACTGCATCATCACGGTAAAATAGCTTAGCCTTCCAAGCTAATGATGCGAGTTCGATTCTCGCCGCCCGCTTTAAACCGAAAACCTCTGAAACTGTTATGTTGCAGAGGTTTTTAGTTGCTCGCACTGTCTTCTAAAACAGTAGACCTCCTGCACAAATTACTGAGTGTGTGCCAGTTCGTAGTTCAGTAAGTCAGCAATCAGGTTTAAGCGCAAGCCAAACCGCTTTCTGCGATTGCGATAGCGTCCTGAAAAGATCCGAAAGATCTTGAAACGGTGAATCACGTGCTCGACTCGTACTCGCAACCGTGCTAACGCTCGATTATGCTGCTTCTCCGCCTTTGGCAACGGCAGGTTCCAGGGCTTCTTAGTGGGCGTACAGGCTCCAGCATGGCGCTTGGCAAACCCTTGATAGCCGCGGTCAGCCAGACAGAGTTGCGACGAGATAAACGGCAAGCGGCTGCGCTTCAGCAGTTTGAAGTCATGGATTTTACTCGTGTCCACGACTGTCGCAACGATCTGTCCGCTTTCAAACGCCACCAACAGTTGCGCCTTCAAGGTATGGCACTTCTGCTTGCCACTGTAGTCACGTTTCTGTTTTTTGGGGGGCGTTCGATTGCCATCTCACCGACATCGACGATCAGTACTGTCCACTCCCAACCCGGTTGATAGAGTTGACGCTGACTGGGGAGGCGGAACTTGCCGCACTTGATCAGCAGGTCTTCTACCTTTTTGACGAGCCGTCCGACCGTCGTTTCATCCACGCCCCAACTCACACCGATGTGAAACTGACTGCGGTACTCACGCCAATACTCTAACGCCACGAGCAACTGGTCTTCGACGCTCAGTTTGTTCTGTCCGCCGCGCCGTCCCTGACGGTCAAGTTGGGTGCGTAACACTTCAACCATCTCGCTGAACGTGCTACGGCTCACGCCGCACAAGCGTTTGAACTCAGCCTCGGATAGAGATTGCAATTGGTGGTAGCGCATGCGTGTGTGCCAAAGTTCGATCATCTTCCAGTATCGATGCTGGCGATCGCAAACTGGCACATCGTTTTCAATTCATGCAGGAGGTCTATTGTGATGCAGCGTCCCAGAGTGGAGGATAAGGGGAAGGTTTAAGGGGCGATTCCTAAGGAAAGCTGCGCCAACGTGGCGTTTCGAGTTTCGAGGTCGGGGTTTCAGGTTTTGAGGTTGGAGTTTCAGGTTTATAGCTCGACGTTCCGTGTTCTGAGGTCGGAATATCAGGCTTTGAGGTCGAGGTTTCGTGTTCGGGGGTCAAAGTTCCGTGTTCTGAGGTCGGAATGTCAGGCTTTAAGGTCGGAGTTTCAGATTCAGAAGGCGAAATTTCGAGTCTAAAGGTCGAAGTGTCGAGATCAGAAGGTGAAATGCGAGGTTGGGGCGAGTGTATATAGTTTTGATGGTAACAAGACTATCACTTTGTACTGAGACGAAATCTGCCAGAGACTGGCTACTATAAGGGTTGTTTGGACAATTTCCTTAACAGATGGCGATTAGTACAATTGGATTTCTCGGTGTGTATCGTTTTGAGGATGGAGCCGCTACACGTGGAGCAATCCTGGTTACTTCTATAGACACCAAACCGTTGGAGTTTCGCATTACATCACCTGTTCGTCCACAGCCTCTTCAGACAACCCTTTATGGTGAATTGTTAAAGGAGCACATCGCAGTAGATCTGACGGGACTCCCTCTTCTCAGCGCAGTAGACAATAAACCTGATTTGATTTTGGTTTGTGATGATTTACTACTGGGTATCAATAGCAAGCAGGAAATCCCAACGATTCGGATGATGGGAGCAGATGCCTCTGTAGTAACCGGGGAAGCGAAGCTCACACACTAAATCCGCTAGATCCTAGTCGCCAGTCAGCAAAAGTTTATACTTCTGAAAAATTTGCGGAAAGCCTGCAAGCAATTGCTGAACAGCTACCTCCAATCAAAGTATCGCTGGGCTTTAACTGGCACCCCCATTGAAAATCGCTTGGAAGATGTTGTTTCATTGTTCGCCTTTATCCGTCCAGGAACATTTTTAACAGGAGCTGATTATTCGCCACGAGATGTCTCAACCATAATCGAGCCATTCATGCTCCGTCGCTTAAAGGAGAAGGTCTTGCAAGACTTACCTGATAAAGAGAGGCAAGAATTTTGGTTGGATTTAGATAATGCCCAAAGGATTGCTTATGACCAAGCATTGAATGCAGGTCGCAGGAAGATTGAAACTTCACTGGATGGAGAACAAACATTTCAGACAAAGCGACATATTTTTGCTTTGCTAGTAGAGTTGAAGCAGATTTGTAACTTTGCGAAAGAACCAGCAACAAGTCCTAAAACATTTTTGTTGCTGGAACTACTGGAAACCATTGCAGCTAACCAGAAAAAGGTGCTCATCTTTTCGCAGTATCGAATAGAAGGAACAGATAAGATTGATCAATTGCTTACCCAAACGGGAATTCGCTATGTGTTTTACAAAGGAACACAAAAGCAGAAAGACCAAGCGGTAAGCGATTTCAGAAATAATCCGGAGACTACGGTCTTCTTAGCAACGCTTGAAACTGCTGGTTATGGCATTACTTTGACTGAGGCAACCTATGTAATTCATTTTGATCAGCCCTGGAATCCAGCCAAGATGCAGAACGCTGAGGATCGAGTTCATCGTATAGGGCAGACAAAAGGTGTGACAATTTTTAACCAGCAAGGTGCAACGATCGGAGTCAATTACGCGGCTTCCGGCAGTAAACAGGAGTTTACGCAGAATGCCACTACTACAGAGCAAAACTTTGAAATTTTACTGGCTGACTTTGAGCAATTCATCAATGACCTTCAACGGCAGCATCCCAATGCTACGGATGAAACGGCAATTCAAATCATTGATGTTGAAGTTCAAAAACAACCTATTCGACTCCAAAACTTCTTGAACCTAAAACGTCTATGGAATGGGGGTAAAAAGGCAGCAGTCAAAGTCGGTGAGCACTTTACTGAGCAAAATCCTTGGGGTAAAGGCGCGATTGCCTTTCTCGACGGAGTGATGGAAGAGCCAAAATAATTGAGATTAGAGCAGATGAATAACTGGCAAGAACGCATCAGCATCAATCCCCACGTCTGTCACGGTAAACCCTGCATTACTGGAACCCGCGTTATGGTATCCGTCATTCTCGATAACCTTGCAGAGGGCATGACACCCTCGGAGCCGTAGCCGACAGGCTGTATTAGACTTGCTTTCCCGCATCCTCAACGACTATTCGTTGGAATCTCTGCAAGGATGCCTGGTTGTTGCTGATGAAGCCCAAACTAGAATTCGTCGCCCACCTGAATGAGCGATCGTCTGATCTTGGAAGTGCAGCGATCGTCCTCTAGTCTGCACCTTCCAACCTCTATATAGCCTTCAGCATCCAAGAAACGCGGAGCGTTGCCTGTAATACTCGAAACTTTGACCTTTTTACTTGAAACTTCGACCCCACAACTCGGAACTTCGACCTTTGAACTCGGAACTTCAGGCTTTTTGGTCTAAAAACGAAGCTCAGAACCAGGAATATTGAGCGTTTTGCTCTAATGTCCGAGTTCTAAGCTTCAACCGTCAGCCTTCGAGGTCAAATAGTCAAGCTTCTTACTTCACTGTTGTCCTCTGCGGCTCCACCTTCCGAGACTTTCGCACAAACCGCTTACTCATCTCATCCGCCACCGCATCTAACCCCGCTCCCTTCCCGCTTGCTTTCGCAAAGTTATAGACCAGCAGTGCTGCTGCATACACATCACTGCCCACCGCCACTACCGTATCGTCTATCAACTCCTGCAACTGCGTCAGCGCCAGAAAAATAGGATGCAGCGATCAAGCAATTCTACATCCCGCTTCATCTCATCCAGGTCAAACGATCGCGGCAAAAAGTCGGGATTCTGCCGTGCCACTTCCAGCGCTTTGCTCACAAACGCCCGACTCTTATCGCCCATCTTCGGTAGCGATCGGCGTTCTCTGCGGTCAAATCCATCAAAAACGGTAGCTTTTCTTTGAGCGTGACGATCGCTGTTAGTGCAGCATCCCGGTCTGTTTGAGTCAACGTTGCACTAATTTGATTCGTTGTCATCAGTAAATTTCCCCTGAAGGGGTTTACAGCTTTTAGAGTGCTCAGATGTAAAAAGAGCCAAACCACTCAAGGCGTATGCAACTGGCTGGTGGTGAAACATTAGACCACTTGCACATTAGCTTACTGGCTGCACGAGAGACCGTTCAAAGTT
>NZ_JCACKR010000112.1:0-41694 GCF_059505485.1 Stenomitos rutilans | reverse complement strand
CTTAGATGCCATCTTCGCTTGGCAGACAGACGCGAACGTTTCTAAAGAGTCGTTTCAAGTCTGGAGCCTGAGAGTGAACGACGATAAGTCGGCACTCTTGACTGGCGATGACGGAAATGGAAATGAGATTGCTTCACAAGCTATTCCTTTTACCGATTTTCCGCTCTCTGAAATCCAGCTCTATTTCACGGACAGGACAGTTCTTCTACCCGGTGAATATTAAATGATCTTAGCTATGGGGTGGAAATCCCTGCCCCATAGCCCCAGGCTCTTCTAGCATTCGTCCCCTACCTTGCCGCAAGACACATCTTCAGCAAGGTAAGGGGTGGTGATGAAAACACTGTGAAGATGTGACCTTTTCCAAAAGAAAAAGGCTAGTATCTAAGTGACATTTTAGACATCCAACCCAGAAATACCGTCAGGCTTCGCTTCTACTCCGCAGGGTCGGCTTTTACACCAGCATCATCTACCTGATTGCGTTCGCTGTAGAGTCGTTACACAAAGCGCCACGGTATGAAAAACCCAAACGATGCACCCTTGTCAGTACAAGGGCAGCTTGGCACTGCAAATTCTTTATCCTGCCTGACACAAACACCGCTGCAAGATAAAACACACAGTTTCAAGGAATCAGCAGCCAGCAATGCCGCTGACTACGTTATCGTTCCAGGTACGGTTGATACAAAAGTAACGGAACGTTTTACGTGGTTTTATCGAGAAGCACTTTACAACAATGAAGCAGGCGTTTACCTGACTGATGAGCAGGGGCGAGTGAACGGCATTGCTCCAAGCGATCCAGGCTATGCTGAGGCAGTATTAACCAGCCCAACCCACAAAACTCTCTTCACCAGTGGGCAGCATCCGCTTGTCACTACAGAAGCCACATTCAACGGTGGCGATCGGCTTTCGTTCTACATCATTCAGAACAACACGTCTGAGGCGTGGCTCAACGCTAATCCGCAAAACACTATTGGTAAGGGTAAGCCTTTAGCGTTCTTTTCTGTAACTGATGCAAATGCCGATCATTTTGACCATACGCACAGCACGGCACGCAGTGATGGAAATTGGCAAATCAACTGGGAAGACCTGACCTACGGCGGGGATAAGGATTTTGATGATGTTGTGTTCAAGATTGAACCGATCGCAATCGAAACGCTGCAAAAACCGCAATTATCCATTGGAGACGTAAGCGTTACAGAGGGGGACGCAGGGTTTACCCCGGCACAGTTCACCGCAACACTCTCAGCCGCCGCGACGACACCCGTTACCGTTTCTTATACAACGGCTGATGGCACCGCCAAAGCAGGGACGGACTACCAGGCAAGCAGCGGGCAATTGACCTTTAACCCTGGAGAAACCAGCAAAACCATCGTTGTGCCGATCGGGGGTGATTTGCTACTGGGGGCGGATCGAACCTTCAGCATTACCTTAAGCGAACCGCTGAATGCCCTGTTAACCAAAGCACAAGCAACAGGCACCATTGTTGATAACGACACCGCAGCCTTTGCAAGCACTGTCAACCAAGTTGGCGCACTGAGCAGCACGCTTAAAAGCGAGCTTGACCAACTGGATGCAAACCTTGCCCTATTCAAAACCGAGCTAGCAAACGCTCAAACTGAGTTTGCACAGGCGCTTCAAACAGGAGCAAACCAGCCGCCTAGCATTATTTCGATACCGCAAACACAAGCCGTCGCGGGGCAGCTCTATCAGTACACCGTGCAAGTCCAAGATGCGGACGGCGATCCGATCACCTTTGGATTGGACAAAGCCCCTAATGGCATGACGATTGATCCAAAGACAGGCGTTGTCTCTTATAACCCTACTGCCAATACCACGACCCTTGTCTTTGACACGTCACAAAATCCATTCACACCGGGAATTAATAATCAAGGGTTCTGGAGTGCTACTTATCCTATTGATGGATATAGCTCCTACACGGTGGGAGAGCCATTCTGGATTGCTTCCAATCTGCCTACAGGCGATGTTATTAACGGCTATTGGACGTTTGACTTATCGTCCCTCACAGCTCCTATCACTTCAGCTACGTTAGAAGTTCAACGCTATTACGGCAGCGGCGACCCGACAGAAACGTTAGGGCTTTTTAGTGTGGAGACCGATGCCGCCACACTCAACAACCGTATAGGAACCAATAGCGCTATTTTCAACGATCTTGGAAGTGGTACAAGCTATGGCACTTATGCGGTAAGCACGACGGGCGATCCGACAGAAATTCTTGGATTCAACCTCAATACCGCTGCGATCGCTGCGATCAATAAGGCAAAAGGCGGCTTCTTCTCCATTGGTAACACCATCTTGAGCTTGGATCGTCCCAACAGCCAAAGCCCAGAGTATTTGTTTGCCTTAGTCGAGTTAGCCAGTAGCAGCGGGGTTCCACGGCTGGTTTTAGAAACCAGTGGACAGCAAGATGTTGTTATTACAGCGAGTGATGGGCGCGGCGGGGAAACGACCCAGCAATACACGCTTAACGTTACGGAAAACGCCTCCGGTGTCAGCAGCTCGCAGGGCGCAACCACTATTGTTCAAAACAACAGCCCGCGTTCATCAAGCTTTTTGACCAACCTGTTTAAGGAATCTATCAACACGGGACTTACCCAGTCGCAAGCGGCGGCGGCAGAAGTGACCACTCTTGCCCAAAAGCTGCACACAGCGCAGCAAAACCTGGATGAGATCACCGCGCTGGATCAGAAAGTTCTGGCGACCACAGCAGGGGATAACAGTAGTGGTGCAACCTTCCTCAGAGGACTTGCCCAGTACGTTTTAGATAGGGCTGTGAGCGATACCAGCAGTCTGACGCAAGACCTGACGGCAGCGCAAGCCAAGCTCACCACCGCAACAACCGCACTGGATGCGGTGAAAGCGCGGGTAAACAGCTATGTCACCCCACTGCCATCGGCAACCAACACCTTTAATTTTCCTGTTTCTAATCAGCCGCTGGTGGGCGTGATTGACACAGGCTTTGCCCAAAACAACCCGGATATTGATTACAGCCGCATTATTGCAGGCAAGGATTTAGTCGATGGTGATGCCAATCCCTTCCTTACACCAGGGCAGGGAAATGAGCATGGAACGGCGGTACTGGGCGTGATTGCGGCAACACGCGGCAATAATCTTGGTATTGATGGAATTAACGACAAAGCCCCGGTGTGGGTGGGCAGGGCTGTTGGCTCTGGTAATTGGGCAGCGTCTTTAACGGAATTTGTGGATGCGGCAAAAGCTGCCAATAAGCCGAATGCGATCGCGCTGCTCGCCTTTGATCTGACGCAGACAAACCCGGATGGCAGCGTGACTACTCGTGACAAGCTGACGCAAGAAGAGGTGGATGCCCTTACTTACGCACGGAATAACCACATTTTGGTGGTGGTGGCGGCTGGGAATCAGAACGGCGCACTCTCTGCGTTGGGGCAAGCCTCACAATGGTTTGACAATGTAGTAACGGTCGGTGCTGCCACGGGTACGAACAAAGCTAGCTATTCTTCCTTTGGGCAAGGGCTGACCTTGGTGGCAACGGGCGGTGATGGTGCTAGTCCTGTGCTGTCCACGGTCGGTAATGATGTGGGTGTGATGGATGGAACCTCGATCGCAGCAGCGGAAGTAGCCGGAGCTGTCTCAGAGGTATGGGCAGCAAACCCAACACTGAACTACCAGCAAATCATTAGCATCCTAAAGAATACCGCAACAGACTTGGGCGATTCCGGCTATGACCCACAAACAGGCGCGGGGCTGTTGAACCTTAATGCTGCGGTTACACAGGCGATGCTGACCACCCCCTTACAAGCAACCAGCACCGCTACTGCTCCCGCTCCCGTTCTCAACACCGCTAATTTGCCTAAAAGCAGCCTTATGGAAAGGGCAGCGAACGAGAATTTAGCTTTACGCAATGTGCTACCCATCGAAGCAGCGTACAAGTTAGGAGAAGGATTAGCTGTTCTTTTTGCAGGGATTGCGGCGATACTCCAGACACCTCATATACCCAATGATGTAAAGGATAACCCTATTGCCGAGGGAGATCCAATACCATCTCCCGGCAGTAGCGGTGGCAGCAGCAATGGCGGTGGTAGTGGCGGCAACGGTGGTAGTGGATCGAATACAGGATCACCAGGGGATCTACCACCTCAAGACCCTAACGAGCAGGGAAAACAGATTTGTGAAAAAATAAAACCTTACATCGATGCAATTCAAGAGGGAAGGCTGGATAGGGTTACTGGTTGGAATACTATTGATTCCCTTTTTACATACTTCAGAGGGCAAGGATACTCAGAGGCAGGACTAAACGCGGCACGGCAACAATGCGGACAATATGCATTTCCTGATAGCACAGGCAAAGAACCACTACAGAAAGAATATGAGTATTTTGTAGAACTTATGAAAAATATAGGAAATCAACGCTAAAAACAGATCCTATTTACCAAGGAGAATTTTCCATTGCTTAGGCATGGTATAGGGGAAATACCTTGCAACAAAGGCTGAACCTTTCTTCATAAGACGGACAGGCATAAAATTAGGATTAATATAGCCTTGCAAGTGGCTCGGCATTATTTCCATAGACGGAAGATCAAAAATATACCCGGCTTTATCAAGCATAGAAAGTCTTTCTGTGAGTATAGTAAGCGAGGTATTTGCCCTGTCTATGTCAGTTTCCAAATCATCTTCATTACCTCTATTCAAGAAATACCGTCCTTCTAGGACGTACTCTTTTAGTTCTTGTCCAAAAGTTTTATGTTCTACATTATATATCTCGCTAGGATGTCTTTCTAACCAGTAACGTTTTGCCCACCTCGATTGCGATTGCGAACTATCTTGCTGATTAGTTTCTTCAAGCCATTTTTCGTATTTATCAGCGCAAAGTGGCAGTAGGCTAATGAAGCTGCAATTATTCTCCTTCCAGAGACGGAATTGCATACTACGCAGGAATTGATAATAAATGTAAGCATCTTTCTGGAATTTTTTGAATCCCTCTCTATTATAGTGAGCAAAATCAGCATCATTTTGATAATAAACCCATGATGATTCTCTTTTATCTTTTTTGTCTTTAAACTCTATAAGCATTCCCAACCATAATTTATTTCTTTCTTCCCGTCGTGTGTCGTTCAAATGATTAACAATTTTTCCTAGTTTTTCAAAGGTTTCTTCTGGAATTTGCTCTTTGTTTTCTTCCCAGTTCTTGACAAGTTCAGGTTCGATAGATAAGTTCATTATCTTAATAAATTTCGCTCGACTAACACCCAAGTAGTCGTGTCTGAGTATAAAAAATGTTTCACCATCCATACAGGCAATAAGGCAGAATAAATTTGAATTTGTCAATAAAAACAATATTTTTATTGACAAATTCTAGCTTTAAAGTGATTCTCGACATTTAGCGATAGCTTTGGTACTGTTCATTCTGCGAATCAAAACACAAATCTTCGTACTCATACTCTTAACAAGAGAGTGGTAATGCAAGAGCCACTTTTCCTCGATGTGCCGTTTCAGGAAAAAGAGCAAGCCAAGCACTTAGGAGCGCGATGGCACCCTGACCGTAAGAAATGGTATGTGCCAGAAGGGATGGACAAAAACCGCTTTCGCAGGTGGCTTGCTGTGGAACCTTCTGTCGCCTTGATGCCTCCCTTGTGGCTGGTAGAGGCACCGCAGCGGCATCCACCACAATGGATGGGGTGCGTGCAGTGCGGGTTTGATGATAATCAGTGCTATACCTTGGCAGCCTCTGGGGGGCACGATGAAAGTAAACCGTGGCAGCCGCGCCTAACCAATGAATTGGTTGTGCTGCGGTGGATGGATGCACCGCCCGAAGCCATAGCGGCGGCGATCACACGGCAGGCGAAGGGCTATTTTCCCGATCGCTCCAAGCAGATGGGAATGCGATGCTACGTCAACCATTGCCAGCAGTGCGGCATGAGCCTGTATGAATCCTATCTGGGCGATCGCCTTGCCCCTTTTCTGGCAGAAACAAGGGATTGGGCAAGCAGAATTAGGCTTTACCAATTGCCGATCGCAGAGCCTGTCCGGGTGGAGTGCAGCTATATTGCTGGTGCAGCCGTTTCTCTGTTGGCAGAGCACGCGCAAAGGCTTTTATTGCCAGAACCAGCAAGATTACAGCCTTAAATCTCACATGGGAAAGGATTTCAGGCAGTGTGATACCTAAAATTGCCAGAAACGGTGTCATATCCCGAATTAAGCCGCAAGGCGTGCGCGTGGAGCGAAGTGACACACAATTCGCTTACAGCGGTGTAGGATAAAGATCCAGTCAATTCAATCAAGCAACCAGAATACAATCATGGGACTTTTTAATATTTTTGGTAGTAGTGATCGAGTTCGAGTTCGAGGGAAGGAAGGTAAAATTATTCGGAAGGAGTTCCTAGATAATGAACATTGGATCACGGTTGAAACTGATGATGGTCAGACCATCACTGTTAAACAATATGAGGTGACTGGGATATAGATTAAAACGTATAGAGCAGAGGAGAAGGTTAAGTTTCGGCAAATCTTTCACTTCAATAATCGCAACCTTACGATTTGAGCCAAGCCTAAAAGTACTGAGCAGAAAAAACTTTAGCGCCCGCCTCTATTCTTTCTCTTCAAGTCATCTACCAGCGTGCGCCGAATGCTTCCACCAACTTTTAGGCTTTTCGATCCTCTCCAGGCATAGCTATCGGCAATGAAGCTGGCGGTGCGTTCTGTTGCGTCCGACAGTCCCAGAGAAAACCCTAACGAGATCCGCAAAAGTGGCACGAGGAGCGCACCACTTACCAAAATGACACCCATATACTCAATCGTCATGCGCGGAATTAAGAGCAGCAGGGGAACTTTGGCACTGTAGTACAGCACAATCAGAGCAAACAGACCAAAGTACAGGATGAAACACAATAGGGGATAGCGGGCGCGTAAGAATTGGTAGAAAATCCAACTGCCTGCAACCAATCCTAGAAAAACTTCTATTTTCATGCTGGCTCTCACGCTACAAGTGTGGCTGTGTAAGAACGTTGAACGTTTTGGTCAAAATGCAAGGAACACCATTGGTAGACCTGATTTTTTATTCCTGCTCCATAGCAAAAATCCGGTAGATTGCAGAAATTAAGGGATAAAAATGTACTGTTTTTCTCAATAAGACATTGACAAAAGTTCATCTTTTTTGTATCAGAAGTTGTGGATGATATTTACGATTTTGAGCAGCAGCAAAACCAACAGCAGCGGAAATTGAGCAAGAGCTATGCCGCGCTTTCGGCGCTGGGTAAGTATATTCATCCGACATATCAAGACCCCGCCTGGACAAAACGGCTTGACCCCGATTTTGTTGCTGGAGAGCCGGATACAAACTATACCCTCTACAACGATCAGGGTCTGCCGAAAGGGATTGATTGGGAGCGGTTCTTCAGCGATCAGGCGGCTAAAGAGGCGGCTCGCCCGGTTAATGAAAATGCCTTGCCTTACCCGCAACAACCCTACAAGGCTTTTTCGGTGAAAAGTACATCATCTTCTGATGAAGAAAAGACCAATCCTGCAACATTACGCGCAAGTATACAGGCAACGAAAAAAGCCGCATTGGTTGCCCGTATTCATGAGCTAAGTGAACCCGCTAAATCAAGCTTGCTGGCATACCTTGATAAGGATGCTGCGTTACAAACCAGCCCTAACCAAGCAAAAGATACCTCAATCATCGACAGGGTGGACTGTCGCACAATGGATCGTGCGCTCCTTAAAAGCCACTTACAAAAGGAGAGAGCGCAGGAAATACTTGCGGAACAGCAGCGGAAGAAAACCTAACGCTCTCGTTCCTGATAATGCGCCATATTTTGGGCTTGTGCGCCATGTCGGGCTTGTGCATCTTGGGTTGCTATCTCTCGCCCTACATCGCGGTATCGTGCATCTAGGCTGGCTGTTTTCGGGGTATGGCTTTCCTGCAAAGAACGCTCTGGTCTTTGATTTTGCTCCTGCTCAACCTTTTTTTTCATCTCTTCGGTCAGCTCACTGCCATACTTTTGCTGCTGTTCAGGGGTTAGATTGGCGACAAAGGGACTATGGGTTGCCAGCGTCTGGGCAACGCCTTCAGGATCACGCTGGTGGTGCAACATGTGTTTGGCGATCGCGCCGTCCATGTCGCGACTGATGACTTTTTCGGGATGCCTTTCAACAATCTTGTCTTCGGCAAAACCCAGCGTTTTTTGATAGAGTTGCCGATTCGGTAAAAGATGGTCATCCATATCATAGACAACCTCATAAGTTTTTCGAGCCGCGTCTAAGCGTTCTTGCTGCTCCTGCGTTAGGGGCGGACGGGTGGCGCGATAGGCGTTTTGAGAAAACTGGCTATACTTGCTGCTGTTGGGATTCACCATAGGTCTAGGGGTAAGGGAATTAGGATGCCTGTAGAGGCGCATTAAACGGCTCAGGGATGATGGTTGTGTATGGGACTGGGGGGGAGGATGCCTGCTGCTGCTCCTGATCCTTAAAAACAGGCTTTAGCGGCGGCTTTGCCCGTGATCTTTATCCCGGTTGGCTAATCCGGGTGGCAACGTCCCATTGGGCGGGGGTGGGTTATCTTCTGCGTTTAGAAAGCTCAAGTCGAGTTCCGGCGCTGGCGGCGGGGTTACTGTAGGCATGTTGCCAGCATTGAATGAAGGCTTGATGCGCTGCTCGTCCCGTTGTTTTGCCTCGCGTCGCTGTTCTAGGCGCTGCATGATACTGGTGATGCCAAGACGCTTCCAATCTTCCCTATCCCAGAGGCGCAGCCGCTGATAGTGGTCAGGAGCCGCGAAGAAATCAGCGCACGCCTTATTTGGGGGTTGCAGGTTTTCCGCTAAAAATCTCAGCGGATAGGTGTGCTTGTGGGTGAAACGTGTTCGGTAATAGCCTGTAAGTCCCTGGTCGCTATCAATAGGGGGAATATTCAGGAACTCCGCAGGTAGAACGGTGCGCTCCGTGATAATTTGCTGGCTTTTGCCTGTGGGGTCGTTATAGCCGAACAGTTCACCCCCTTCGTCTTTATAAACTTTGGTTTTACGGTCTAGCTGTTGCTCTCCGATCGACTGCGCTGTCCACTCAGCGGTACGCGGCTCATCAAGGCGTAGCATTGCTTTATGGCGAAACTGTCCGGTGATCGCTTCACTCATGCCATCGCCATAAATCCGCCGCAGGTCTTCCATCGACTGGAAGCCAACTACGAGGCACACGCCCTTGCTGCGTCCTCGTGTTGCCAGAGGGTGCAGTTTATCAATCTTGCCCAAGCCTGGTAACTCATCCAGCACAATGAATGTGCTGGGCGGCTGTCCCGAAGGCTGATCACGACCATTCAGCAGCAGTTGCGCGGCACGGGTGAAAATCACGCGGTTGAGGGTGCTTAAGATTGTCTCTGCTTCATTATCTATTCCCAATACTAAAATACTGCTGCCTTGTACCCACTGTCGCAGGCTGATTTTATGCTCTGCTCGGTGCCAAAGGGCAGCGATCGTTCGATATTGCCCGATCTTGGTGGCAACCGTGGACATGATATTATCGGCGGTTTTTTCACTGCCTAGCACTTGCAGAAAATGGCGCGTGGCAGGATCTGAACCCAGCAACCCCACCGTCAATTCCAGAGATTGCAGCACAATTACCACATCCCGCAATGTCCACGCGCCGGGGGCATGACCGATAAAAAACTCGATCACGCCTTGGAACAATTGAATGGAGGCGGATCGAAAGAATTCGTCTTCTCTATCGCCTTCCCGTGGCACGAGGATATGGACGAGCGATTCAGCAGCGGCAAGGGTATTAATATCTGCCGCTATATCCCACGCATGGCAGCGATCATCAAACGGGTTCAGAATGCAGACTTTGGTTTGAAGACCCATGCCCGCAAGAATCGGCAGCATATTGCGCTGAGCGTCATAAATGATCGCTCGTTTGCGACTACCTTCAGTGATACGCGGCAATATATCCTGCATTAGTAGCCGTAATGTAACGGTTTTGCCGCTTCCCGAAGCGCCAGCGACTAAAAAATGGGTAACGGCTTCTGATTCAGGTATTCGTGCGCCGCCCCATAAAAAACCAGGATTTTCCGGGGTTAATCGACCGCGATAATAGCGCTGCGTTTTGGCAACAGAAAGCAGTTGTGTCCCTCGCAAATGCCTATCATTGCTAGCTTCGCTGCTTAAGTAATTTCGCCCCACAAACCACGGGGCAAGCAGCCCCATTACAGTGCCAAGAAAGAAATGCATCAGGTAGGCAAGCGTCAAACAGAGCAGACCAATGCCCTGAAAAACGTAGTATGCTCGCAAACGCTCTTTGTTGTTCTGAAAAATTCTCTGCAATCGTAAGAAGGCTACCAACAGCATGTTTGCCACAACAAGCAGTAACAGCCAGCCATTAGCGGTTAAGTAGTACGGTTTCCACAAAATAACCTGCGGGTACAAGTCGTGCAATGAGGAATGAACACAATACAAGACAACATTCATAAATGTTGGCTCTAACTGCGTTAGGGGGCGTAGGGCGTTTTGAGCGTTAACAATAGGCAGAACGACCAAGAACGTCCATAGAGCCAATAATCCAGCGGTGGTGTACCAGTGGAAATTTCGTTTCTCGAAGCTGTTTGCAAGAAAATCTAAGGCTAGTTGGAGCCGCCACATACCAGTACCAGGTGAGGGACATGAAGAAGACAACCTGCTGGTAGATGCTTATTGTTGATGTTAAGGCACTGGCAAATAAAAATAAAGCGAGATACAGTCGTTGTAGAAAATGGTACGCAGTGAAAAATTGCAGTATTTGCTACGTTTCGCCGTCACTTTATAGAACTGGGAGAGCATCTACCATGCCGTTACCCTGGAGTGATCAGCAGCAATGGCTGAAATTTTCTTGTTTAGTGGTGAGAAGGGAGGGGTAGGCAAATCGTTTGTTTGCCGTACTGCCGTTCAATACCACCTCGATCAGGCGATTCCTTTTGTTCTGTTTGAAACCGATCGCAGCAACCCTGATGTAAAGCGGATTTACGGGCACGCCACGGGGTGCCGTGTCTCGGTGTTCTCGGAAGGGGAAAAGTATGAAGACGCTGCTAACAGCATCTATAACGCTGCCCTGACTTCACGGGTGTTGGTTAATTTGCCTGCCCAGGCGTTTATTCCCTTACGCCAGTGGATAGAAGCCAACCAGCTTCTTGATATTGCCCCTGCCGATGGGGTGACGTTCGCCATTTGGTTTGTTTGCGACGGCGGCTATGACAGCCTGAAACTTCTGCGCCAATCGCTGGATTATTTCGGGGAAGCCATCCCGCATATTGTGGTGCGGAATTTTGGCAAGTGTGAGGACTGGGAAGCGCTGGATAAGGACGAGGGTTTGCAGAAACTCCTCAAAAAGTACAAAGCGCGGATGATTGATTTTCCCAAGTTCATTGGCAACGCCGATCGCAACCATATTGATGCCGAATCGCTAACCTTCGGGCAAGCACGCGATTATGAGGGCTTTGGCTCCATCTCAAAGCAACGGGTGAAGCGCTTCTTGAAGGAAGCGTATGAGGCTATTGGTCAAGCTGGGGTGTTCTAGCCATGCCCCACACCAACAATAAAACGCAGTGGCTGGACAAGGCACTGGACGGGCAGAGCGCTCATATCAAAGCGCGGGTGCTGGAAATCATCCTAAAGTACGGCATTGATCCCGAAAACGAGTTTTTCATTATTTTTGTGGCACTGGGGCAATTGCAAGTCCTGCTTGAAAACAGCCCCACGGAGTGGGAAGGGGTGTTTCAGTCGTTTCATAACGAGTTAGACCAATGGACGGACAGCAACCTGAAAGTACTGGAATCGCTGGTCAGCAAGGCGGAAGCGACCGATATGCTGGCACAAAGCTTAAAAGAGCTGGTGAGCTTATTGAGCAATTTGACCACCACCTGCGGCACGCTGCTGCAACGATCGCAGACATCCGACCAGACATCAGCCGACTTGATGCCCAGGTTAGAACGCTTAATCAAGGATTTGGAAGGCTCCTTGAGCCACAGCAAGCAAGACATCAGGCGGCAGAACGAGGCAATCTTGCAAGAGATGGGCGAGATCAGGAAGAAATGGGCTAACGCTTCGACGCATCTTAATTTGCTGAAGTGGTTGGTGGCGATCGCCCTGGGCAGCAGCCTCTTAAGTAACGTTCTATTGATTTTCTTGAGGAAGGCTTAATCCCGTTCAATAGCTATCGTTTTAGCCTGTTCTGGTTGTGGTTGGTGCTCTACATCTGTTGCCAGGTACAGACGATCAAGGCGCTTTTCCTCAAGGAGAATGCTCTGCTGCGCTTTCCAGCTCATCCGATCGGCAATAAACTGCTTTACCTGCGGCTGCTCCCAGGCTGTGCTAACGATGCCTTGCCCGTAGTCGGTTTTATGGGCTGCTTGAGGACTGGCATCATTCAGCGCTTTGATAACGGTGTCGCGGTTGTAGCCTGCTGCCAGCAACATGACCGCGCTATTCATGTCATGGATCTGTCTTTGTAGCGGCGAGCCTAAAATCTCGTCCGCTCCTTGTGTCTGAATTTTACGGAACAGCTCTTTTTGGTATTCCCGCAGGGCTTCTCCCTGGTAGGCTGGCGGGTCTGGTTGCAGAGACACTTGCCTTGCCTGGTTGCAGCGCTTTTGAAACTCTTGGGCAAAGCTGGTCTTCAGATCTGGGCTATCCATGCTGCTAGGCGTTTGAATGCACCATCAGCATAACCAACTTCTATCAGCGATCCTTCAAGTGATCGCCCCTTTTCCCGCTTGACAAGTGCAGGTCGCTATACCGATCGGTCTTCTAATTTACGGTTCGGGTTGTTGCTTTGCAACAATCTCTTGTTGCTGTTGCACGTCGAGCGCCTGGGCAAGCAAGCCTGCTGATCCATGCGTTTGACCAACCACTAAAGACTTGGCTTTGTCTAGTAGCTGCTGAAGCGTGGGTATTGCTGGTTTGTCCATTGCTCAATTCCTGGCTAATTAACCGTAGGCGATCGCGCTGGCTGGAGATACCTTTAGCCTTACTGGTTTTCTAGCAAAAGGTTGTACGGCTGGCAACGGCTTTAGCTTGCCCTCATCGTGTGATAGTGGGCAATGCGGCAAGCAGGCACCCATGTTAGAAACAGCCGCATGACTGATGCGTCCAGCAACAATCCTGCTCATAAAGGCTATCCGCGTTCTGCTGCGACCGTCAAGCGAGAATTTCAGCGTATTTTAGAACAACTGGCAGGACACAAGCGCCCTTACGAAATTTTTCGGGATTGGGCTGAGATGGCTGCCATCTCTGTTCATCAGCTACCTTATCACGCAGGTGAACGCCCCGTTGATGCCGTCTTTGAGGGCTTGGAACAGCAATTTTCGGAACGGGAACAACGCTACACGCCAGAAGAGCGAAAAACGCTCTCGCACCTGTTTGCTTTAACGATGGAAGGATTGGCAACTCCGAATGATTTTCTCGGTGAGCTGTACTGTGAGCTGGGCTTTACGAATACCAATTCAGGGCAGTTTTTCACACCCTATACTGTCAGCCGGATGATTGCCCACATGCAAATGGGAAATATGGAGGCAATTGTGCGTGAAAAAGGCGTTATCACCGTTGAAGACCCTGCTTGCGGGGCGGGGGGAATGCTGGTTGCCGCGACGGAAGAAGCCTTAAGTCAAGGACTTGACCCTCGGCAAATCTTGCAATTTTACGCAACAGACATTGACCGGGATTGCTTCAACATGACCTACCTTCAGCTCTCCTTGCTGGAGGTGCAAGGCACGGTAAGGCATGGTAATACGCTTTCTCAAGAAATATGGGAAACCCGTGATACACCACAAATGCAGTTCTTTAAGGACTGGCTCAAAGGAAGACAAGCCGAAGAACGTATACGGCGAATGCTGGACATCATGAAAGGGATGGATCGCCCTAGCGACAGTACTGCCGCAACGCCAGAGCCAGAAATACCAGAACAGCAACCAACCCCTGATATTGTGTTTAATCCGCAGCAGCTATCCCTGTTTGATTGGAATGAATTATCACAAGGCTTGTAGTTGCAAAGGAAGCTTGCCGCCTCGAATGTAGCGCGATAGCGCCTTTCCCCGCCTAGCGACCGTAGGGAGTGGGGCGCGTGTGGGTAGTCTGGGATTATTTCTTCAGGAATGCCCGCTTAATCGCAGCTTCCTTCTTAATATATTAAAAAAAGATTAAAGAAAGATTAGCAAGATTTTCTAATGCTCAATAACTACTTGTTAAGAATGTGGAAATTCGGCTTATCCACAGGTTGTTTTGTGCATCGAAAGCCGTGCCTCTTGTGCATCGAAAGCCGTGCCTCTTGTGCATCGAAAGCCGTGCCTTGTGCATCGAAAGCCGCGCCTTTGTGCATCGAAAGCCGTGCTTTGGTGCACCGAAAGCCGTGCCTTGGTTTTATGATGCGGTGTTTTGCGCCTAAAATCTTGACTTATCCACAGGTTTGTATGTGCATCGAAAGCCGTGTCTACTCACTACGGGATAGAGTGGCAACTCGCGTGACTGTTACGGCATCGTCTTCAATGTTGTAGTTTTGCAAAAAACCTATTTTCACAAGCTCGTCTAAAGCGGTACGGGATTGTCGTTTGAAGCTCGCGGCTTGTGTATTTTTGCAGCCCGTCAGCCGTTGCAAGGTCGCAAGTTTTACCGGATACGGTGTGCGATGGCTGCTGTAATAGGCATGGAGGGCTTGTGCAAGAGATTTGCGGCGCAAGGCTAGGCGCTGTTCCCAGTCGATCGCCGTCCATTGGGATTCACCGTAAAGCCGAATCAGGTCACGGTTAAGCTCTATGGTGTAGTGGGCTGTCGGCTCGCTTTTTGTACCCGATTTGATCAGCGATCCAAAGTATATTTTGCCTTCGTGGATGATCTCAACGGCTGTTGCGGTTAGCCGAATAATGGCTGAATGCAGTTGCCTGTGCTGCTCACCACCTGTTGGTAAGCGCATCGCTTTCAAAATCCCGTGCGCTGTGAAACTGCAATGGTTGCCTAAAGGGTGTTTTCTGGCTAGATGCACCAGGGTTTCCCAGAGCGTTAAATCTTCTTGGTTGAGCTGTTCGCCTGTGTATTTGACGGTGATACCCTGCTGGCTATAGAGCGTGGCTTCTTTCAAAGAACGCCGATCTTTGCCCTGAATTGCTGAAAACAAGGCGGATCGAATAAAACTGTTTGGGGTGCCGCGCTTGGCTTCTTGCCATAGTGGGAGCTGGATAACTTGGGCGCTCGTCTGCACTTCAACAGCGCGGCGAAAAGACTGTAGGCTTTCATCTAGCTTCTTGTCTGCCATATGTTGCCCCTTTATGAATGCGGCATATAATCGCCATATCTACAGAATTTGTCAAAGCCGCAATGCTTGCGGGATGCCTCATTGGAAAGGTGTATGCTTTGAGCGCGTCGTAGCAACGCTTTTCCCTTCAGGATTTGGTTAGACTGGTGTATACTTCCTCCTGTTTCGCCCGTATCGGAGATACCATGAGCATTAGAGAGCAGATTTTTCGTCACATGGAGGCTATTGAGGCTTCTGGGGATATTGGCTCTCTGAATGCCGCGATTTTGGCATGGCTGGGAGAGGTAGACGAAACGGATCGTCACCTAACTGTATTGGAACAAAAATTGGCAGAAAGCCGTGCTGCGCTTTCTGTTCAAGATGAAGACGCAGACATTGACAACGCGATCGGTTTTGAACCATTAACCAAAGACCAGCGCTTGCAACGGCTCGATCAGCGCTGGGAGCGTTATCAGCAAACAGGTCGTACTGTTTCGCACGACGAGATGAAGACCTGGGCTGCCAGCCTTGCGACAAAGCAGTAATCGTTTATGTATGCGGTCACCTGGCTTGAGGAAGCATCGCAGGATGTCTTCCGTCATTATGAGTTTCTTAGCGCCAAAAATCAGCCAGCAGCAATTCGCGCTGTCCAGGCAATCCTAGAAGCTGGGGAAAGCCTACAAACGTCGCCTTATAGAGGAACAGTCTTGCGAAGCCGACCCCATATCCGCTGGGTCAGGGTATTTTTTGGCAAATACGGGTACATCCTGCATTACAGGGTTGAGGAAGACACGGTGATCATTCTTGAAGTCTATGACGGGCGGGAAGATCGCGCTTTGTAGGAGTTGAGGTGAACTCTAGCAAAAACAATCACCCCACCTGTTGAGGTTTAACTTAACTCCAAGACCAATATCTTTCATAACTTATCCGCTTCTTCCAGAGAATGACGCAATCTTTGCCAAACCTGCTGTAGTAGCTGTGGTCGCAGACACACAAACACAATTAGTCCACCAGTTATTAGCTGTCCCCAACCGGAGCCATTGTAAGTTGGACAATCCCACAAGCAGATGTTACCGTCACCGAAAAATGATGCAAGCAAGGAGATTCCCACAATTTGATACATCCTTAAGAACTCAACTCAATTAGTAAAGAAAAATGATAACAATTAGAAATTAGCTCTAACGCTCCTTGTTCAAAACTTTAAAGTTAGCTTCTAGCCCTTCAGAACAGGCAACTGCTTCTAAGATTTCTATACGTCTTTGCAAATAGCCAATTTGCTCTGATAGCCGATTCTCTGAGGGCTTACCAGCTATCCAGATAGCAATACTACTAAATCCAGAAGTAGCTATGATGAGACATGGAAGTATAACGCCACTTTTTGTAATCTCTATGAGAGGTACACATAAAAGCAGACTCAGAACTGATAAGCCCCAAACCCACTTTGTAGCGCTAAAACGTAGATCTATACGCTGAGTATCTGCGGCAGCCTGAGTCATACCAAAGCTTATAATATGTTGTCTGAAGTAAGAGCATTAGGCTTAGGCGTGTTTAAGCACCTCTATTGCACCTCTTAGTAAAAGATGCTGAAAGGAAAAGCTACCTAACACAGCATGAGCAGCGCCAGTTACAGTAGATTGAGTAATTGTTGCTGCGTAACCTACACCTACATCGCCGACAGCAGAATTGACCACGCCTGCAACGGCGGCAGAAGAGACGAAATTGCCTGCACCACCAGCCAATCTACAAACTAATTCGGGGCAGTCCATTGCTTTAGCAACTTTTTCGGCACAATATCCACCAACAATTCCAGCTATTACCCCAATGGGAGCAGAGATAGGCGTTGAATACCCAATTGGCATAAATTCTCCTACTGGAGCAACAGAAGGGAAGTTAAATATATACTAGAGCATTGATCCCAAGATATGCTGTGTTAAGCGTTAAGCGTCAAAATAGCAGTATCTTTACATTGCATTCACATAAACAAGCTGCTGTAGTTTTGATCCGACATAAGTGGGGTTGAGTCAAGCTCAACTTCTTTAGCAAAAGCCTTCTATCGCTCCTGTTCCCGGTCTATTTGCTGCTTGAGGATATGCGGCTCTGGGTTTGATGTCTGCGCCTGTTGCTCTTGTTCCCGTTTCGCTTTGGCGGCAATAACTTCGGGGTCTAGCAGGACTTTATCGACTGTTCGGTTAACATAGTCATCGACGTGCCCCGCTTTGCGCTCGTGCAGGTTGGGGCTGGTCTCGCTTAAGGCGTGTTTGATCGCATCCGCGCTAAAGCCCAGCTTCGCCAGTTGCTTACACACCGCCCAATCCATTCGGCTTGCGTCTTCGTTCGGGTGATGGTTTGTATGGCGCTGGTAAAATCTTTGGAACGTGGTGTCTGCCCGTTGTTTTTCGGAAGGGGTCGCGGCGGCTTTTTGATGGCTTTCTGATGGTGCCTGGTTCTCTTTTGGTGCCTTGGTAGCCTCCAGACGCTTGTCTGCTTCGGTGAGCAATTTCTGGGCGTTTACGGCGATTTTGCCGTGATAGCTTTCCAGCAGCACGTAGGGTTGGTTGCCGTCGGCGCGGGTGTGGATGCCTTTCTGATTGGTAAAGCCCGCTAAACGCCCGAAATGCCGCCAGTCCGCACTATTAGGATCGCCGCCGTAGCGTTCGGCTAAGATCTTCGCTGCTGCGGTTGCCTGTTCTTTGGGAATAGGTTGATCGCTGAGACGCACCCAGGCTTGATAGTTCATTGGGCTGGTTTGGGTAATGGCGGCAGGTTTAAGACCGTCCTTGCCCATGCGCTCAAAGCTGCCTAAGTCCAGGTCATCAACCAGAATTAACCCCGCGCTGCCCAACGGGCGGATGTATACGTCCCTACCTTGGCTGTTTAACCGCTTTAGCCAAGGCACCGAATTTTTAACCTGGTCGCTTGCCCAGGTGCGGGTTAGCATTTTGCCTGTTTTGCTGTCCCTTAACCCTATTTCATACTGCTCTGCACCCATGCCTTGCAGTTGGCGGGTGATGCCTTGATAGGTGCGATCGCGCCGCTGGTTTACGGGCGGTGTGTCATCCTTGCCAAGGCTAGGCTGCTGTAATCCCGGTGCTGGCGGTGTAGGCTGTTTGGTCATGTCTTTTTCAATAGCAGAATGCAGCGGCTCCGCCACGGGCTTTTGCTCCCCTTGGCGGTGATTGTTCTGCTGTTGGGCAATCTGCTGTTCAATGTCTTGCAGTTCGCGGTTGATGGTGGCAATTCGCTGATACTGCTCGCCCCGTTCGGTGCTGATGACTAGGTTGTTACGCAGATCGCGCTTTAGCATCTTGTTCACTTTGGCTCCCAAGTGGATCTGGGGTAGCCGCTCAACGCCTTGTTCCTCCAAGCTGCGGTGGTCGATCCGCGCCTCATGCGCTGCTTGCTCAAGGGCGCAGTTTGTGTGCTGCGACCAGGCTTCCCGCCACTGCTGCAACAGGGCTTTTTCATTCCAGCTTCGGTTTTTGTTACCGAACCCATCTGCCCTAATTTCCCGCAAGGTCAGCAATACATGAGCATGAGGATTTTTCTTGTGCAGGTCGTGGTAAGCAATGTCCGCGATCATGCCTTTGCTGGTGAATTGCTCTTGCACATACTGCCGAACCAGTTCCATTTTCTGGTCATGGGTAAGCTCAATGGGTAGAGCGATGTCTATTTCCCGTGCCAGCTCTGCATCTTTGCGCTTCTCAGCGTGTTCAACTCCATTCCACAGTCTGGCGCGATCGCGCATCCATATTGGAGCATCGGAAGGAACTAGAATTTCCGTGGCATACACACCCCGCTTGCGGGTGTAGTCATGGGTAAGTCCCGTGCGCTCATCGTGGATTTCTTGCGCTGCCCGATACGCAGCAGCGCCCGTTGCAGTCCGTCCGGCACTGCGCTTAATTTTGCTAACAGATAAATGGTAAATCGCCATTTTCAGAATCGCAAAAAGAAGAAAGCAAAAGTGCTAAAGCCTAAACCGCACCATGCGCCATCGGCAATACAAAACGGATAACCTGAGCCTGTTAAATCGAAGCAATGTCAAACGTTCATTCACAAAAAGGTGCTGCCCCTAGCAAAAGCGAATGAACATTAACTCGCTAACCTGCTGTTTTCAAGTTTGAAAACGCCAGGTCTACCATTGCGTTCCTTGGGGAGCGCAATGCAGGGGTGCAGGGGGTTCCCCCCTGCCGCACTTACATCGCTTGCGATGTGTAAGTGCGCTCTTCACCTCCTCGCTGGCGCTCAATGTTCGAGGGGCAGCCTGCGGCTGACGCGGCTTGCCGTTGCTCCTTTCTTCACAAGGTTTCCTGAATTTCTTGAAAGATTCGGAATAATTTTCTATAAATTCACTGAAATTCTGGCAACTAGGGAGAGGGCGTATGTCAGGAAAACTGGAAAAGCTCTTAACAAAGCAGCAACAGCTAAAAGAGCAGATTAGACAAGAAAAATCCAAAGAGTCACAACAGCAACGCAAACTTGATACCCGTAAGAAGATCCTTGCTGGTGCAATGGTGCTGGAATGGATCAATCAGGGGAAGTTTTCTGAAGAAACGTTGCTGGCGGGTCTGGACGGTTTTTTAAGCCGGGATCAAGATCGCGCGGTGTTTGGTCTGCCCCTCAAAGCGGCGACAGGCGACACCGAACTGTCCCCACCCAAACCGCCTGCGAAACCCGCTGCCCCTAGTACAACTAACGCTGCCATAACGCAGCAAATAGGGAGCACTGCCCCAACGCTGCCCGCTCCTCGAACCCGACTGGTGGAACGGCAGGAACAGGCAGAATTGGAAAAAGAGTTTTTTTAGCGAAAACCAGAAAGCTGGTATACCAGCTTTCTGGTTTTCGCTATTTGCTTACTCACTTTCTACGCTGACACTGTGACAGGGGAAAGCAGATAGGCAAAGGTTCTGCCTATCTGCCTTCGGCTTAGATAAATGCGCCTGCGGTGAAATTTGCAGGCACGGCTTCGGGATAGCGCTGCGCTTGTTCTTCGCGGTGTTCTTGCTCCCATAAATACCGCCGAAAGTTGAATTGGTAAGAAACTTCTTCATCCGGCTGAATATCGCGGTCAAGTTTAACAACCAAGCGGTATAGTTCACGCAGACGCTTAAAAGGTAGGGTTTGTAGGTATTCGATAAAGTCAGTAGAATTGCCGCCTTTGATGGTCGCATCTATCATCCATTGGGTTGTATCCATCCACTGGGTCATGCAGAGCCAGCCGCCGGATCGCCCTTCTATAGTAAATTTGCAGTCGCCTGCGTAACCATTGAGGTAATACCGTAAGCCGTCCTCGCACGCTCCCGAAAAATAGAGGTCTCGGAAGGTCTCCCCGGTGCGGCAATGGGCAACGGTCGCAAGGTGCGCTTCCCATGCTGCATCGTATTCAGACGTAACGGAATAATCTGGGTTGCCATTGTTCCACCCCGTTTCGTCGCTGTTATAAACCTTGATATTCCACGCCAGTGGGTAATAGGTATGCCTGCCGAAGTAGGCGCACCGCTTAGGCGTTTTATTTGTCAGAAAGGAAATAATCGCTTGACGGGAGCGTAGCGGAAAAGCGTAGGGGGAGCGGAGCATCATAATGTGGGTCTTTCATGTTTTGCGATGATGGGGATAAGAAAGGACAGGACAGCAAGCCCTGCCCTGTTCAAGATGCTTAAGCATTGCGCGGTAATAGCTCGCGAATGACTTCAAGAAACTGCTTGGCGATCGGTATGGGCAACCAGTCACACTTCAGCCGTACCGTTTGTGAAAAGTAGGATGCATCCACATCCACATTGAACCCGCCGCCCGTGGCGCTGGTGGGCACATACAAAGAAGCGTTGTCTTTTGCCTCATACACCCGCACCTGATCGAGGCAATCAGCAAACACAGCGGTAAGCGTGGCAAAGTTTTTCTTGCCGCGCTCGCGTGTAGCGTCCTCTTCGTGTTTGATTGCCACGATCGCCGCCTTGAAGGTCTGAATGTAGTCACCTAAAAAACGGCGGATGATGTCTTTGGCGATCGCCTCTGGTGGGCGGCGGTGTGAAACGCTGATTTCGGGTCTTTTATTGCCGTTTCGCGGGCTAACATTCGTTTCTGGGTATCTACCGTAAACGCGCAGGCGTTCCGGCTCACTATACCGACTGTGGCGCAATACAAAGGCTGCACCATCTTCGCGGGTAAAAGTAACAGCATCACAATGAAGCTCAAGAGCGAGTGTCCAGTCTGGAAAGTAGGCGGCGATCGCTTGAAACAATGCCGGGAAGTCCTGGGGGTCTTGCGTCTTCATAAGGTTTGCTCGTGTTGGAAAAGGGTTAAGAACGTCGTTCTGAACCCTTGCCCCTCGGCGAGAGTGGGGAGGCAAACGCAAGCCCGTAACAAGGGGGTGGGGCATCACCCTGTCTGCACGCAGCAAGTGCAACGCAGCGAAGGAAGATAGGGGATACCCCTTTGTGTAGCCTGAAGGGTTGGCTTGCGTGCGCTAGGGGCAACGTCCCTTAGCCCTGGAATTTACTGAATGAACGGTTGACAGCAATGCGCGTCGCCGTCGGGAATTGGACAACCACAGGGGCGCAGGGCTTCGCCCTACTCAGAAAAAGGGTGCTTCGCACTTGCGGGAAGTTGCCACGACAGCAATGACTTTATGAAAGAATCCCGGATGGGGCACAGCGCCTAGCGTTTAATGCTGTAAGTACTTACCCGCCTGCTTTTATTGATATTCCTTGGCTTGAATAAACGCCATTTGGAGAAACCCTATGTCCATACTGAGATCGAAAACAGTCTGCTTTTGCCTCGGGAGGAACTCCAACACCGCGATTCAGATAGGAGTTGAGTTAGACTAAGCCGGACGGTCGCCTGCCCGGCTTGCTTACAAAAATAAAAATCTTCAAAGTGACTGCTCCGCTGAGTTTAACCCCGATTACTGGTAAATCTTTAGGTAAAATAAATTTATTCTTAGTAACATTACCGACATGTTATAACCGTGCTGAGTCCAAGTAAGCATCAATCATGCCAAAAAGTTACAGGCTTCTCATAGTAGCTCTTCTTGTTACAGCTTTCGCTGGCGGGTGTCGATCTACTGAAGAGTATCAAAAATTATCTGAGGCTGGTACAGCATATACTAATGCTCTAGATAGTCTACTAACAGTTGCAGGTAACAAAAGGCTTGATGCAAGCTCCGAATTACTGCTAAAAAGTCGTGCCTTTGTACCTCAAACGATCGAGGACTACAAGAAGCGCACTACTGCTGACATTGAGAGACTCATTGTTCTTGAGGACATCCGTAGACATAATCAACTTCTGGCGCGTTATTTCGACCTAATTAATCAACTGGCATCTTCTAATGCGCCTGAAACTGTTCAAAAAGAAATTGGAAGCACTGTTGATAGCCTCAATAAGGTTGGCAATAAATTGCGGGGTAGTGACTTTATCACGAATAAAGCAGCCATTCAAGGAATTGCTGGTCTTGTTGTCAGTGGTCAAATTCGAGGTGCCTTAGGCGAGGAACTGAGTAAGCGTAAAGATACAATCAATCTTGAATTTATCACGCAGAAAGAACTACTTCTAGCACTAAGTGAATCGCTACAACAAGACATAAAGGTGATAAAAGAGCAGCAAGAATCACGCTTTGTTATTAAGCCCTTTGTCTCAACTACTACTGTTAACAACGCTCGTGCTTCTAGTCCGATTGATGATGACGGGTGGATTACTCAAAGAAGAACTATTTTAACGATGGAGGCAACAGCAGCAGAGTTAGAAAGTGCTAGTAGCGCGATGAGTGAATTCAACGAGGTTTTCAAAGATTTTGTTGAAGGAAAGTTGAATCAAGGCAGACTTAACTCCCTTTTGTCTGACATTGAATCGTTTGTTTCGGTGGTTGAGAAACTGAAACCTAGTCAACTTAAGAACTAGTACAAGAGTCGATTTTTAATGGTGGAGGAACTTCAGGATGACAAGAAAGCGTGATAAAATTGTTGAGGGATTCTTTGAGGAAGAAGTACTATCAGTCTTTGGAAGATCAATTGCTTTTGAAGGTCGTCTATCCACAGAGTTTGATGAGTTAAAGAAAAAGCTAGACAGCGACCTTAAAGATCTGCGTGAGAAAGAATTAAAGCTCTTTTCTGATGAAGTTGAAGGTGCCTTTGCAGGCAAATCTGAAGACGAAAGGAAAAAATTTGACCAGTATAGAGCAGAACTTAGCATTACGCGAGAAAAATTGGAAACTGAAATATTTGCTAAAATTGCAGGTCGATTTAAAACACTTTCAGGAGAGCTAGAAAAAGGAATCGAAGCTTTAAAGGTTGACATCGAAAGTGTGAAAAAAACAACTCAGTTTTTTGAAACTCTAGCTCGCGTTGTTGGCATTATTGCTCGAATTCTTGTACTTTAATGTGAGTGCCCGTCATGCCCGATCAAAGCAAGCCCTATCCATAGCTTTGCAATGCCAAGTGGTAGCAGTTGTATAAAGCAACCGCGCTAGCCGTTCGATCGCCCATTTTGCCTGCTTAACCAGTCCTGTCGGGTAGCCTTCCAGAAAGGCCAGGATGTGCCGTCCTCAATAATGATGCGGTTGATCGTTGCGCCATCTAGCGCGACCGTTACCTGGAAGGGGAACCAATCCCCATAGACATAATAGTCCTGGCGGATTTGCTCCAAGTTGAGGCTGTATTCGCCTTCCAACGCGATCACAATCAAGCCTTCTAAAGCCTCTCTCGATCCGGGGTTTATAGCCAAAAAACTGGTATGCCAGAAAACCAGAAAGCTGGTATTATTGTAAACCAGCTTTCTGGAAGGCTCTGCCGCAGCAATCCTTAAGCGGTGGTGGGAATATTTTCCCTATCTGCTGTTTGAAAGCCTTGGTAGCCGTACTTTTTCGCTAATTCACCTAGGCTGCCTTTAGACCTTTTGCTCTTCTTCCAACCTGCTGGCTTGTAGTACCATTGCTTGCGCTCGCTATGCCATTGCAATCCGGCATCCTTCAAAGCGGCGCGGTTGCTTTTGGTATCTCCAGAAACCCAGATCCAGTAACCGATTAGGGCAATCTCTAGTGAGCGTAATTTCAGCAGTTCTAGCAGCTTATTCATAATCTCATTTTCAACCGCTTCTTTATACCGATAGGGTTTTTCGCTGTTCTCACCTACCCTGCCCTCGCTGCTTTTCAAGGCTTCGTGGTACTGGCGGTTGATTTCTTTCATGCTGTCCTCATTCCCGCCTCTGTCGGGGTGATGTTGCATTGCAAGAGTACGGTACAGGCTCTTAATGGCTTCAACGGTTTTTGTATTGATAAAGTAATTGATGGTCATTTTCAGTTTCCTTTCAGGGGTTGAGAACATCGCGTTCTGAACCCCTGCCCCTCGGCGAGAGTGGAGGAGGCAAAAGCAAGCCCGAAGCAGCGGAAGGGGTATCGCCCAGGCTGCACAAACACCGTGCGGAAGCTTGGGGATGCCGATGCGTAGCTTGAAAGGTTGGCTTGCTTGCGCCAGGGGGCAACGTCCCCTTAGCAAACTGGTATTCTGGTATTCTGGTTTGCTGTTAAACCTGAATACCGAAAAACTGGAATGCAATAAAACTGGTTTACCATTTAGCCAGAAACCATAAGTCTGGTATTCTGGTATTCTGGCAGCTTTGTTCAGAAAGCCAGAATACTGGTAAACCAGAAAGGGAGAAAACCAGATGAAAATATTGACGGTGACTGGCTACAAAGGTGGGGTGGGGAAAAGCACGACCGCTATCCACCTAGCAACGTATTTCAGTGACAAGGGCAAAACCGTTCTTGTGGACGGCGATCCGAATCGGACTTCCATCGCATGGGCAGAGCGCGGCAACTTGCCTTTTACCGTGGCAGATGAACGGCAAGCCATGAAAATGATTGGAGATGGCGAGTACATCGTGATTGATACTCCGGCTCGTCCCCATACCGATGATTTGAAAGAGCTTGCTAAGGGATGCGACCTGCTCATTTTGCCTACGGCTCCAGACGTTTTAAGTTTGGAGCCGATGTTGGAGACAGCGCGGGATTTAGGCGACGCGAAATATAGAGCGCTGCTTACGATCGTTCCGCCAATGCCCAGCAGGGAAGGGGAGTTGATGCAAAAAGACCTGATAGAGGGCGGCGTTCCTGTCTTCAAAACGATGATTCGGCGCACGGTTGGTTTTCCCAAAGCAGCGCTGGCAGGTGTCCCCATTCGGGACGTAACCGATCACCGTTTGAAAGATGCGTGGCAAGACTACGTTGCGCTGGGCAATGAAATCATGGAGATGTTGTAATGAGTGGTAAGTTCGGCGATTTAATCCGCAAAGCCAGAGAAACGGAGCAACAACCAGAAGACCAGAATACTGGCAAGCCAGAAACCCAGAAGACCAGTCAAGAGGTTGCGCTGGTGGCTGAAAAGGAAAAAGATGTGAATTTGTCCATTAAGGTGCCTGAATCATTGCGCCGCCACTGGGCAGCAGAGTCAAAACGAATTGGCGTTAGCATGACAGCCGCGATTATTGAAGCCTTGACAGAAAGGTTTGGTACGCCGAAGTAGCTACAATAGCACTCATTGTTATGCCACCCATCTCAGGACAGCCAACCACTATGTCTACGCTAACTTTTGTCATGCCTAGCACCAGAGTTACACGTAGACTATAAAACTGATGTGAAGTTCCTAAACAAATATTGTCTAACCAAGTTTAATCAGTAAGAATACTGAGAAGCATACGTATGCATCTACCTTCGTAATTAGACGTTAATTCATGTACGAAGGAGAGAAGTCATGGCTTTCAAACAACTTGCTATTGCAGCAGGTTCACTAGCTACAGTCACAGCATCACTTTTCACTGTTGCTGTTCCCGCTCAAGCCGCGAGCGTAACAGCAACTTCATATGTCAACCTGATTGATGGACCTAATATCGTCACAGACGTAGGATTGAATCCATCAGCCTCATCATCTGCTGGCGGCGGCGGCGGTTCAGCTATTGCAAGCGCTGGACCAACCGCCAGCTTGAGGGCGTTTGCAAATTCAGAAAACTCTATCTTGAGTACTCCTGCGGGTGCCTCCGCAGGATTTGGACTTAATTATGTCCTTGCTGGAAACCCAAACGCTGCCTTCATTCCTCTGACGTTCAATTTCAATCTTTCAGGAGGATTGAATGCCAGTGTTGATGTCACTAATACGGGCAGCGTAGCCAGTGCTAATTTCCAATATCTCATCATAGACACTGCTTCTTCTAATGTCGGAGGCAGTTCCTCATTAACCTTGCAAGGAAGGCAGGCTCCACTATTTTTTAGCTCTGGAACATTGGGTGATACTGGTAATGGCGGTCGTTTGGGAGCAAGAGTTACACCAGTTCTCAATATTCAAGGAACTGTTAATGTTGAAGGAGAGAAGATTCGAGCAGAAGACTTTCAGGATCTCGGTGAAACCCCTGCAGAGAAAGCACTATTTGCAACAGTAGGAAAGTTTTTAACAACAGATATTCCTCTGGAACAGTTTAGAACGGAAACTTCTTTCTTAAATGGTGCTATTATCAACGCCATCTCAAGCTTTGGGCTACCAAGATTAAATATTCCTGCGGGAAAAGTGTTAGGTGCAGACATTGACCTAGGGTTCGATACAGAATTTTTCTTTAACACCAATGTTCAGCTAACTAGGCAAGTTCAGGATAAGGGGTTCTTGATTGGTAGTCTTACAACTTCTGCTGCAACAAGTCCATTCGATGCCAATGCTAGCTCAAATTTTGGTAGTACCCTTAAGTTGACATCAATTACTGTTCCTCAGTCGTTTAATGCTGTTGATGTTAGCAATCTCAAGGTTATGTTTGATTCCGGACAAGTTTTTGATGTGATAAGGGAGTCCAATCCAACTCCTGTCCCGACTCCTGCCTTACTGCCAGGGCTTATTGGCTTTGGATTAAATATGTTTCGCAAGCGCAAACAGTTACAGCAAAAGCAGCTTTGCTAGTTCTACTTAAGTAGTGTCCATCTTGCATAGAACCATAAAACCAGAATTCTGGTTTTATGGTTCTATGGTTTTATTTTTCAGTTTTACAAATTCCTTGAGTTCAGTCATTGGAAACATCCCGCTAAACTCTTCCCACACTTCTTGCTTATCGAGGTTGGTGTAAACATACTGCACACCGTCCAGCATGGTTGCGCCACGGACAAGCCCGATCGCGCTGGCTAGGTCATACCATTCGTTGAAGCCAGGAGGGGCACTGCGCTGTTTTTCATTTCCAGCGCTGCTGTTGGAGCCTAATGCAGTGTTTTGCCTGCTATTGGGTTGCCATTGGTTTTCTATGGCTTGGCGCAAGAAACCAGCGGGGTTTTTGACCCGTCCGTTTTGCATCCGCTCCTTGAGGGCGGCGATCGCGTCTTTGACGGCTGTGGTTGTTGCAGAAACAACCACCTTGATGAGGTGTGGATTCAGCCTTACGCCTGTTTGTTCGGCTTCTGTTAATAATTCTTGATACGCTGGGTATTGCGTTTCTGGCTGACTTGTGTGGCTTTCATCCTGTTTTTCTGTAACAGGGTGGTGGGTGGGTTCTTCTGTCTGTTTGCTTTGAAATTCTCTGTTAGAGGGAACCGAGGAATGCGGGTTTGCGGGGCTTTTTTCGGAAGTTTTCTGCTGGTGAAAGGAAGATTCCTGCCTGTTTAAAGAAGTTTGCTGCCCTGGATGCCAAGCAATGAGCTTGTAGATCCGTCCTGAATAGCGCCTTACCACTTCAACCAAACCGTAGTCTACGAGCTGACCAAAGGCGATTTTTACCCACTTGAGGCTGTAGCCTGCCCATGTTTGAAACTCATCCAGTATGACTTCCTGGGACTTTCCTGCGGGGACAGCCCTGAGAAGCCAGCGGTACAGGTGTCCGGCACAGGGCGTTAATTCAAGGGCAAGCTGATCATGCTGTTCCGTAATCCTTGCGAAAGCAGTCATTTTTGCAGTTCTCCATTAATAGATGTGTTCATTCGCACGAAGAACTGCTATCCTTGAATTGCCACACTCAAAGACAGTTAGTTCTTCGCTTACTTTTCAAGCGACTAACGATTAATAAAGTTTGAAACCAGCATCCTAGAAGTTCTTGTCCAACTTCAGTGCTGGTTTTCAGCTTTTTAGGGCATCTCTAGTTTTTATCGTTATCATCACCTCCCTAGTTCAGGCTGATTACGCTTCGGTCAGCCTTGAGCATCCTTCTTATTACCCGACGATGGCTCGTCGTTAATTTTGCCGTCGGCTTTTGCCCTGCGGATCGCTTCCTCGATCGCAAACAACGCCATCTGTGAGAGCGATCGGCGTTCGTAATTGGCAAGCTTCTCAAAGTCCTCACGGACATCGGGAGGCATGTAAATCACGATTCTGGGTAGTTTCGAGGGCACACCGTTGACCATAGCTGTAACCATGCTGCCTGATCTTACTCCTGAGTGCATTTAACAGTTCCATTATGATCTAAAAGTGTCAGTCCAGGACTGACAAGGTACTGCTACTATTGAAACCATGTGTGGCGTTTGCACGTTGCACGCAGCAAAAAGCCCTGTCCAGACAGTTTCTGAGGCTCATCGGACAGGGCTACCCCTTAACGAGGTATATCCATGATGACAGAACAGCGAAGACAGGACTGCTGGGGCGTTGTGATGCGCGTCTCCAGCCAAAAGCATCCTACGTTTCTCAAGCATCAGATCGGTGTCATGCAAACGGTTGGGGCGATGGCCATTTTTATTCCGCTGCTACTGATTACTGGCGATCGCCAGACGCAAGCCGCGCCATTTACGGGCAAGATTGCTCAAATAACAGATGATTTACGCCCGTATGCCCAGAATGGGGGCATTAGCCAGCGTCAAATTGATCATCTGAACCGCTCCTACGCCAAACGGCAGAGTTATAAAGCCATTCAAACACTACGGCGGCGCGGGGAACTGGGTAGTCCCAACTACGTTTCGGAGTTCAGAGAGGTTTATGAAATCAGAGGCGGCGATCGGTATCACGCCCCGCAAAAGTTTCACATCCTCTACCGTCTCTCGCCTAGCTGCAACTACCGATGCAGTGAGGCATACGACTGGTACAAACAGTAAACTAAGAGCAATACAAGGAGAAGCCGATATGCTAGACCAACCCTGGACTCTGGAAACGCTGAAGAGCAAAACGTATGACTTGTGGCGCGAGCTGCACAAGTTGAATGAATGCTATTTCCAAGAGAACCCAGATGCTAGCAGCAACCTGCCTTTTGTGACTGAAATTCAGTCCTATGGGGAGTTAGAGCACGTAGAAACTTGGCAAGCCGCCTATGCCTCCCTTAAAGCCAAATTTTTGGCTGATGGGTGTTTGGAGGATGGGCAGTATCTGATTGAGTTCTACTTGCTGTATGCCTCCAAGAAATGGGGCTGGCGGCATCTGCTTCCCCTTGTGATTGCTCAACTCGAAATGATTCCCAAAGCTGTAGAAGCGATCGCCGATGGGCTTCGCACTATCGGTGTCTACGGCTGCGAATACGGTGCGACCGCCCAAGACATTGAGCAATTCAAGGAGTTTTTAATCAATGGCGATTCGGAAAAGTGGCGATTCTTCCGACCTGAACCAGCCGCAATCTCTTCGTGATGTCCGCGTTGAACAACGCAGAAATTACACCGATGCCTGCTCTGAAAAGGGGGCTGATGGTGAGGGGATTGCACGCGGCACAAACCGTGTCTATAACGAGACCTTCGGCAGTAAACCAGCAGGCAAACGCGACGATTGGACAGACAGGCAACAACAAGAAATTGCGGTTTCTGAAAACTTTGCCGCTAACCGGGTGCGCGACCTGCCTACACCAGACGAAGGCAGTTCACAAAGTAAAGCGAATGATCGGGTTGTTGAGGCTTCTGGAGAGGGAGCTAAAAACGCTAAAGACTATGTGGACGATCAGTCCGATAACGGTAACTGGTGGTCGAGGCTTTTCTAAAGGAAAGGGCAGGGGGCAAGGCTTTCCTGCCCCCCGCCCAAATATCTAACGATTTTCAGCCTGACGATACTGCGATCACCAGCATTTAACGACCTTGGAGGCGTAGAAACTGGCAAACACTTTGCGAGCGGCTTGAGTTTCCAGGAACGCAATTTGAACATTCACTGGACAGAGGTTATAATACGTTAGTATTACTGAGGAGAGTTATTATTCAGAAATGGAGGAAACGTGAGAATATTCATAATCTCCTCTGAACTAAGCTGAATATGTAGCGATTTTCCTATTTGTATTCAACATAGCGACTAAGCGTCTTGACTGCCTATGCATACTGCCACCTTTTACCCGATTGGAAATGCTGACACCTGTTTTATCGAACTTGGTAATGGACGGCGTATTCTTTTTGACTACGCAAACACTTACGATCCAAACGATGAGAAAGACAAAAGGATTGATCTCGAAAAAGAAATCCGCAGAGCGTTTGGCAGTAATAAAGAAACCGATGTTTTAGCACTGTCACATCTTGATAGGGATCATTACAAGGGGGTAACTGAGCTTTTTTGGCTAGAGCATGATGATAAGTTTAAGTCTGATAACCGAATTAAAGTTAAGACTTTATGGGTTCCAGCATCTGCTATTCTTGAAGAAAATCTTAAAGATGAGGGTGTAATTCTTCGTGCTGAGGCGCGTCATCGCTTAGAGAAAGGTGAAGGAATTCAAGTCTTCTCAAACCCGAATGCATTAGATGATTGGTTGAAGGACAAGAAAATTAATCCAGACGATCGCCAGGATTGCATCACTCACGCTGGTGAGCCAGTGCCAGGATTCTCACTCGCAAGTGATGGTGCTGAATTTTTTGTTCATTCGCCTTTTTCTGAACGCTGTGAGGATGAAAGCCTCGTTGTACGAAATGCGTCAGCGCTTTTTATGCAAGTTACGTTTGAGGTAGATGGAAGAAAAACTCGTCTTATACTGTCGGCAGATTGCCCATACGAGGAAATTGAAGCAATTGTCAGAGTAACTAAGAAACATCAGAATGAAGATTGGCTGAAATGGGATATAAATAATATTCCTCACCACTGTTCTTATCTCTCTCTCTCGGATGAGAAAGGTGATAAAAAGACAATACCTACAGATAATGTAAGATGGTTGTATGAGGAACAGGGGGAAGAATTTGGATTATTAGTTTCAACAAGCAACCTGATTCCTACCGAGGATACGGTTCAGCCACCGCACAAGCAAGCTGCGGCTTATTATGAAGATGTTGCGACCAAGCTTCATGGTGAATTTCTTGTCACGATGAATGAGCCGAAATCAGCTTCTCCAAAACCCCTTATTATCGAAATTACAGGTTCAGGCTATAAGGTAAAAAAATCTATATCCTCACCTGCAATAGCCATAACTACTAACAAACCACCGCGTGCCGGATGAAACTAAGATTACTGTCAGGCGATATAATATCGCCGGAGAAACTACGTTCTCCTCGTGCAGTAGCCCTTCATCGTTATTTAAATACTAGGCATTCTCTCTATTTCCAACTAATTGAATGTCTAGCTACTGAGCGTCTTGATACACTTGTGGTACAAGTCAGTATTGAGGTTTATCAACACCGTACTATTGATATTAGACCAAAGGAAATATTAGCGATTTCATTTGTCAGTGATAGGGATACCTTACCTATTTTCTATCCATTAAGGCTCGATTTTCCAATTGATCTTGTCCATATAATGGTTGATTGGAATGAAGAGTATCCAAGTCTTTGTTTATGGGAAGAACCATTTGAGGATCTTCGTTCTAGGCTTACGCCCTATCTACTTCTTGCACGGCTAAAAGAATGGCTTGAGCAGACGGCTGATGGAACATTGCACGATGATAAACAACCATTAGAACCTGTTTTACTAGGCAATAACGATCAAATTATTATCCCAGTGGACGCAACCGCGTCTGGGAAAAAATATGTTGCCCTCAGCTCGGAGAATGCTCAAGGGCAGTCAACTCTTTGCTTTGTAGAACAGAATAAGTTGGGGAAAGATGAAAAGCCTGGTTTTGTTTTAGCTGGGTTTACGACTCCTCCGATTACGCATCGGGCTGTAAAATATGCTCCTCGAAATCTTGAGCAATTGTATAACCTTTTACATGAGATTAAATTTGACATAAAGGCAGAATTAACAAAATGGATACAACAGATAAAATCATACGAAGATTTAGTAGAAGCCCGTCTGGTAATTTTGATTGAATTTCCGAAAAAGCGGACGGAAATAGGAGCAGTTGAATCAACTGAAAGTTGGGCTTTCATCACAATACAATCAATAGCAGATATTGGTGAAGCACTCGGTACGCTTGTTGATGCTGGCTCATATGGTATTCCAGCTATGGGAATTGTGATTAGCCCAAATACCATTAATTCTGATTTGGAAAAGTTTGAGATCTATGCACTTGCAGTTCGACGTGAGTTATCGAGCGAAACCTTATCAGTTCTCTCTGGTTATGGTGAAGAGACACGACCTTCTATTGCAGCTATCGGAGCTGGAGCCTTAGGATCGAAAATAATAGAGCTTGCAGTTCGTTGTGGCTTTGGTCAATGGTCAGTAATTGATAAAGATATTTTTTTACCACATAATTTTGTAAGACATGTACTCGGTGTCTGGGCAGTGGGAAGACTTAAAGTCAATGCACTTCAGAGTTTTGTTAACAGCTTGGTTCCTAACAACCCAGTACGTAGAATCGTTGTCGCTGATGTAATGGCTCGCCAAAATAATCAGGAGATAGATGAGGTATTTATCAACGCTGATCTAATCCTTGATATGTCAGCATCTGTATCAGTTTCACGTCAATTGTGTGAACACGTAGTTAGCAAAAGGCGTGCGTCACTTTTTTTAAGTCCCAGTGGTAAAGATATTGTGCTTCTTCTTGAAGATGTTGAGCGAACAGCTTCTCTTTGGGATTTGGAAGGCATATATTACAAAGCACTCGTTAATGAAAGTTTATTACAAGGGCACCTCACTGATGAGGATGCACCAACCCGTTATGGAAATGGTTGCCGTGATTTGACAGCTCGAATTAGCGCTGATCAAGTTTCTACTTTAGCTGGTATTGGGCTTCGGCAGCTTATTCAGCAGTACAAGACTTTAAACAGTTCGGCGACTATCTGGCGTTCAAATTTGCAAAATGGTGAGGTAAAGGCACTCAATTTATTAGTTACCCCAGGAATTGAAATTCAACTCGGTGACTGGTGTGTTCGCTGGAATAAGGGCTTACTTGATGAGCTAGTTACCCAGCGGTCAGGGAGCCTACCTGATGAAACAGGCGGTGTTTTAGTGGGAATTGTAGATTTTGAACATAGGAAGGTAGTGGTGGCAGCCGACATCCCGGCTCCACCCGATAGCGTGAAGCGACCGCACTATTTTGAGCGTGGAGTAACAGGGTTGAACGATACTCTAGTAGAAACAGCACGCAAGTCAGCAGGACAGCTTAGGTATATTGGTGAATGGCATTCTCATCCCAATGGTGTAGCGGCACGTCCTAGCAATGATGATGAAGGTGTTTTCACGAAACTTGGCGAAGTATTTGATGAAACAAATGAGTTCTACCTAATGGCTATTCTTGGAGCTAATGAGTTATTTGCTCGCATGGGTTTAGATGGAAATATTCAAGAAGGAAGTATCCCATTACTAAACGAAAATTAAAATTTTTAGAATGTGTAATTTAGCAAGATTCAACAAAGGAATGAATTATGGGATTACCTGATGTATACGTCTTGAGAGCACGAGTAGCACCAGTAATGATTGTTGGAATTCCTATATTGGCACTGTTTATAAATGGTTTGATAACAGGGGCTGAATTAAAGAATCTGGCTGTTATCGGCATTGTGGGAGTTGCAGTTATCACTTTGTTTGCACAGTTAGGACGAGATTTAGGTAAAAAAATCGAACAAGCTTTATACAAAGAATGGGGTGGAAAGCCAACAACCTTGATGCTGCGTCATAGTGACAATCGCATTGACACAACTACAAAGACGCGCCTTCATAATCGATTAAGTGAAAAAGTTCCAGATCTTCATTTGCCCAATCCTGATGAGGAAAGCAATAATCCTCAAGATGCTGATTTGATATATAACTCAGCCGTCCTATGGTTAAGAAGTAATACACAAGATAATAACAAGTTTTTGCGCCTCCATGAGGAAAATATCAGCTATGGGTTTCGCCGAAATCTTATGGGTTTAAAGCCATTAGGGTTGTTTTTAGCTTTTAGCGTTATAGGCATAAAAATTGCGATTGATAGACCATTTATGTTAGAGAAAATTGGTAATTTTGTTCTTCAGCCATCGATTATTGCTTCGATTTTATCAATTTTATTTCTTGGCTTAGTAGTTACTAAGAGTTGGGTTAAATATGCTGCGGAATCATATGCATTCGCTCTCTTTAATGCAGCAGAATCAGTATAGATTGTGTTCCTACGCCCTCTACTTACAGTAAGGCTGCTATGTTATCTCCGTGGCATAAAATTACACGTATCTCGGCTCAATCCCTAGTAAAGTTTCATAGATCGGCTTAGTTTCAGCATCGTTGCAACTTTGCAGCTAAAGCTGCTGCCAGCATCTGTTCTATGCGGTAACGCGGGTCAAGCTTAGGATCAGCTAATTGCACAATGCCAGCATCAATCAACGGTCTTGCTGCTTGGAAAACGCAGTCCGCGAAATACGAAGCATCGCCTGGGCAGTGGTGCGTATTCCAGTTCTCTAGTACGCGGTCTTTTGTCTCTGGTGGTAACAGTCTTAGAAGCTGCCGTGCGCGTCTCCAGGTTTGGGCGCTGTAGTCACGCTCGCGCTGAATGCGATCTGCTTCTCTATTCTGGAATGTCTCTAACCGTTCTTCAGGGGTTGGTTGCTGCGCCGCAATCCAGTCTTGAAGTAACGGAAACTTCTCACGCTCTTTTTGCAGTGTCCGTTCAGCAATTTTCAATCGTCGCTGTGTGATCGGTCGCGGCAAACGCTTAGAACTGCGGGTGAACCGCATAAACGATTAATCACGGCTCACAGCTTGCTGGAAACGGGCAAGAACAGCTTGCATGTCTTCGGCTCCAGCGGCAGGGTCAGACTTGGTTACGCTCGCTAGGTTAAACGTGGCTTGCACCACCTGCCAGTCTGCCTGGGCACGGTTGGTGACTTTTTCAGCAAGGGTGCTGGCAGCACCAAACAGCCTGTTCATACCTTTCCTGATTTCTTCGCTACGCTGCTGCACCACAGCGGTTGTAGTCGTAGCTGTGTCTGCAAGGCGAGCTGCAACACGGCGCGGCATCTCCACTGTCTCAATCAACGGGTTCTTATACGCTGTATCGCCAGTCAATTGCCGATTTAGATCAGCAAGGGTTGCTTCAGCTTCCTTGTTGCCCTGAAGATGCGTAGCAAACTCCATAAACATCATTGTGCCTTGCAAAAGTTTAGGGTGCATGTAGTCGAATTGGTCAGTTTTCTCTTGCTTCTGAGGTGCTTCCTGCTGCTGATCTTGCAGATCAGTTTTAATTTCATACAAAATGCTTTCGATCACTATTTCATCATTAAACAACTTGCCTAATTTAATCGGGGTAAATGCTGATTTCCCTTCTAATCCAAATTCTGCATTTACCTGATTGGCAACATCTTTATAACTGATGGCGTTGCTCGGATACGCGGTATTCTTGGCTGCTAGATACAAGGCAAGCCGCTCTGGCGATTGTGTTCTGATGGCTTCTGGAACTTGCTCTAGCAGTCTAAAAATGTTTGCATACCCTACTGGCAGTAGGCATGGTTTCAACTGCTTTGACATAAAAACACTCCCATCATTTGAGAATGCTTTTTAAGCATATAACAACACTAAAATAAACCTTCTTTGCTTTTAAGCCTGGTATTAGACCAGCATTCTGGTTTGCCAGAAAACCAGAAGCTCTAGCCTTTATCAGGTTTGCTTTGAATTTGTCCTTTCAACTTGGTTCACTTCGCCAGTCAAAAGCTTCAATACCAAGTTCGTGAGCTATGTCCGCAAGACGCTTATCGGCAGTTGCCAGCGGTACACCCAGTTTTCGTGCAAGAGCCAGGTAGACACAATCATAGAGACTGTGCCGTTGCGCCAGAGATAATTCCACTTCGTCTTGATAGTCTTTGTCGCCTTCAACTGTAAATAGCGCGCGTCTGGATAGGGTAGAATGCCAGCGCTGAATTTGCCGGGTGGCATCGGCGATGCTGAGCTGATTGCGGCGTGCAACCTTGGCGATGGTTGCCAGAACTTCAACACGAATGAGGGCAGGGGCGATCAGCTTGCAAGGCAAACGGAAGAGAGCGAGGGCGGGAGCACTATCTTCTTCATTCAGTAACCACTTCACGGCAACACTGGCATCAATAACTAAGATGTCAGTTGCGATCATCGCGCAGTTCTCGGATCAAGGGCGTGCTATCAGGCATGGTCGGGTACTTGGCAGCAAGTTCAGCGAGTCCTTGCTTCAACTCATCGGCAAAATTGGCTTGTTCAATGAGCGGCGATTCTCGCAGCATCTGGCGCATATAGCCTTCAAGCGTTTTTCCTTGTTGCTCAGCAGAGTCTTTATACCAATTTACTAACCAATTGGGAAGGTTACGAACTCGTATTTCCGGCATGAAGGCAATCCTTTCTTAAGGGAACTGAGTATATACACATTTTCCTATTTTGGCTACAAACTTTTTAGCTCTCTGTGTTTATCTTGTGCTCAAAATGATCGCAGCGCGTACTACCAACTTTAGCTCAAAAGTTGGTATTATGGGGCAACGCCGCAACGCCGCGCCTGGTTTTGCACCCTGCCTAAAAACCGTGCCCACCTATCGAAAGTTGGTAAAATGATCTGGACGGGCGACCCCGACAGTTGCTATGCGTAGGGGCGTGAAATTCCAAACGGGGATAAGGACGGCGTGGGTGACTTGATCGAAGGCTATGGCAATCTGCTGGTTGAGGTGAAGCAGCGTATTCACGCTGCCCAGTACGAAGCCCTAAAAGCAGTCAACCGGGAATTGATTGCCCTCTACTGGGACATCGGGCACCTGATTGTGACCCGCCAAGAGGGGAAGACTTGGGGTAAATCGGTTGTCACCACTCTAGCCAAAGACTTGCAGGCTGAGTTTCCCGGTATCAGTGGCTTCTCGGCAGCAAACCTGTGGCGGATGAAATCGTTCTACGAAAGCTACGTTGCGAGTGAAAAACTCGCGCCAATGGTGCGAGAAATTAGCTGGAGCCACAACGTAACTATTCTGGAGAAGTGCAAGGACGATCTGGAGCGGGAGTTTTATATCCGCATGTCCCGCAAATACGGCTGGACGAAAAATGTCCTTATCCACAAAATCGAAAACCAGACGTATGAGAAAACTCTACTAAATCAGACGAATTTCACGCAAACCCTGCCCGAAGCGATCCGCAACCAAGCGCACCTAGCGGTTCGGGACGAATATACCTTCGACTTCTTGGCTTTGGGCGATGAACACAGTGAACGGGAGCTGGAGCAGGCGCTCCTTGGCAAGGTCGATGCCTTTTTGCGGGAAATGGGCGGCATGTTTACGTTCGTCGGCAGTCAATACCGCTTAGGGGTGGGCGATCAAGAGTTTTTCATTGACCTGCTGCTGTATCACCGCCGCTTAAAATGCCTGATTGCGGTTGACCTCAAGATTGGCAAGTTTCAGCCTGAATATGTCGGCAAAATGCAATTTTATCTCGCCGTTTTGAACGAGAAGGTACGCCTCGACGATGAGAACCCCTCGATGGGCATCGTTTTGTGCAAGTCCAAAGACAAAACCATTGTGGAGTATGCCCTTAAAGATTCGGATAAGCCGATCGGGGTTGCCACGTACCGAATGGTATCCACCCTGCCCAAAGAGCTGAAAGGACAGCTTCCCAATCCTGAACAGATAGCAAAACTGCTGGAAAACATGGGCTAGATTACACCCTCACCGTTAAGGTTGCATCATTCATGGCGGCAAACAGCAACGCACCTACACCCACAGACACAACGGAGCAGAAGCGGCGATCGCCCAATGCCCGCAAATATGCAGACGTGCGATCGCGCGAACATCTGTTGCCGGATGAAGTGGATATGATGCTGGCGGCAATTAAAAAGAGCAATGGCAAACACGCCCACCGGGACGCAACCTTGATCCTGCTTTTGTACCGTCATGGGTTGCGCGTTTCCGAAGCAGCCGCACTGAAATGGGAACAAGTGGACTTCAACGGCACAACCCTGCACGTTACCCGCGCCAAGCGCGGCACACCGTCCACCCAGCCGCTCTATGGGGATGAGCTGCGAGCGCTTCGCAAGCTCAAGCGCGATTATCCCGCTTCAACCTATATTTTTACGTCATCTCGCAAAGCGCCACTCGCGAAAGACACGATCGGCGGCATCATTGAAAAAGCAGGTGAACTGGCTGGGCTACCATTCCCAGTTCACCCCCACATGCTCCGCCATGCCTGCGGCTATTATCTGGCGGCAGAAAAAGGCGTGGATACCCGCACGGTGCAAGCCTATCTGGGGCACCGAAATATTCAGCATACGGTGCGCTATACCGCTCTTTCACCGAAACCATTTAAGGGATTGTGGGACGATTGACATTTCTAAATGCCCAAGCCAAGAAGCTGTAAAAGAAGGGAGAACGGCATGTGAGTCTTGCTGACTAAACCAAATTACGGTGTTAGAAAGTTTCCTATCTTAAAAAAGACCCACTCAATTGAGTGGGTCTTTTTTAGGGCTTTATTCAACGGTTAGAAGTCGCGGTTTTGGGAACTGCCTTCAAACTCAAGAGTTCCAAAGTTAGTTTGAATGCCTCCTTTGAAGTCGTAATTGTTGGCAATGGAATAACCACAAAGACAACCAAAAACAAGCATAGCAATCAATAACAAACGAGCAAAGTCATTGTCTGACATGATATTACTCCTGCTTAGAGTTGAAAAACGAAGGGCGAAGATTTGAGCTAAAAATAGTCAATTTCAATCTTTAAATTGATGTTGACTGTCAATTTATCAAACTCTTATCTCTCAAATCTATTCACATATTAGCCCACAAAAGTATGTCTTGATTGCTGGTTTATGACATTCAAAAATAAACAGCAACCAACAATAAACTGGTTAGTTACTAATATCTTCCTCTGCTTATTCGGTCTTTTTAAAAGAGAACACTGTGAGATGAGCGGAAAATCGCAAGAAGAAGTGCGAAAAATAGGTAGTTCGTAAAGAACTCTGAATATCATACAAAAATTAGATTGTCTCTACCTATGCTCTCGCCTCATTAGTACGTCTGTTCAAATACGTTCTCTGCTGTTCAGAGCGAACTATTACGCTCATTTACAGGAAATTATGTTATCAGAATTCATGAATTTAACGTAGTTTTTCATAAGCTACGCTTTTCATTTTCTATAATCCGAAGAAATTCTGAGAATTGTTGCGAAAAACAAGCGAATTAATCAGAATTTAAGAAGATGTATTGAGATAATCAGGGTAAATACTGAAATGAGTGAGCCTGACAAGGAACAGACTCCCTACCTGTCAGGGCACTCTGACGGTCAGAGGAGTAACAGACCATCGCGAGTCACATCCAGCTATATCGAAGAGATTGTATTAAGGACTCTTGAGAGCTTGCCTACGGACGAAGCCAAGCGGAACTATGCCAAAGCAATGATGATGGCTGTAAACCTGGGAGATATGCGAGAGGCTTCTCCCTGTCATCCTGAGCAGATTTATAAAGAATGTCGTTTTAATGCCTCTGCCCAGCGGGAGTACAAAATTGTGTTGAGCAAAGATGATGCTGTTGATTTTCTGAAAAGCTTTTGCGCTACTGATATTTCAGAAACAGGCTTTAAGCGGACGCATACACGGGCAACATACGAGCAGAAGTTTAGTCGGATTTCTTGGAAGGCAGGCAGGAGAAGTATGCTGTGTACCTATGCAGAATGGCTATATATGCATGACTACCTGTTTGAACCTAGGCTGCCAAAGCAACTCGTCGATCTAGTGCCAGACGGATGGAAGCCTCCAATCGGTAAGGGAGAGCAAATTAATGAGTAAGTTTGTAACGCTGGTCTGCTCACATGCACCGCCATGCCTGCGGCTACTACCTGGCGGCGGAAAAGGGTATTGATACCCGCACTGTGCAAGCCTATCTGGAACACCGAATATTCAGCATACCTGCGCTATACCGCCCTCTCACCGCATCCATTTAAGGGGCTGTGGGATGATTGGGGCATTGTGATGCAATTGAGTAGGGCATCTCTGCTTTTTTAGTTCCTTAGTACTGTTTTGTGGGTATAACTTTGATAGGACAGTTGCTTCTTCTGAAAATCGCCAATGGCTACACTCTTTTTCTCTTACTCACACCGTGATGAAACACTACGCGACGAGCTAGAGGTTCATCTCGCCATGTTGAAGAGACAGGGCGTTATCGAAACATGGCATGATCGGCGCATTACGGCTGGTGAGGAGTTTGACAAAGCGATCAGCAAGAACCTTGAAGAAGCAGACATCATCCTTCTACTCGTAAGCCCAGACTTCCTTGCTTCTAGTTACTGTTATGACGTTGAGATGCAGCGAGCGCTGGAAAGACATGAGCAAGAAACCGCGTGTGTCATGCCAGTCATTCTGCGACCGTGCGATTGGCGCACTGCACCTTTCGGAAAGCTTTTAGTCATGCCGACCGATGGTAAAGCTGTCTCAAAATTCCCTGACAAGGATGATGCCTTTCTTGAGGTTGTCACTGAGATTAGAAAGGCAGTTACTCGATTAAAGCCACCTGAAGACAGAGTGCCGCAGCCAAGTAAAAGCTACAACAGTACATCTAAGCAATATGTTATCGAAGAGCCGCGATCGAGTAATCTACGAATCCAAAAAACATTTTCGGATCGCGATAGAGATAGGTTTTTAGAAGGATCGTTCGAGTACATAGCTAACTTCTTTGAAAATTCGCTTGCAGAGTTATCTACTCGAAACGCGGAAGTAGAAACTAGCTTCAAACGTATTGATACTGATCGCTTTTCAAGCGTTGTTTACATCGCGGGGAAAATTGCTGCCCAATGCCAGATTTGGCAGGGAGGGGTACGTCCTTTCATGAGTACCAATGGTATTGCATACTCGCATAATGCTTCAAACAGCGGTAATGGCTTCAACGAATTGCTATCAGTAGCGGATGACAGCTACGACCTGTTCTTGCAACCTATGGGAATGGCGATAGGGGGAGGGCAAAATGCGAAGAAACTGCTCTCCTTACAAGGAGGTGCTGAGTATTTTTGGGAGATGTTGATCAAACCTTTGCAGCATCGATAGCTCTTATTCAGGCGGAAAATTTTTCTTGAATTGAAGCGCTATTGCTTTTATTAAGTCCTGGCTGTCTCTTCACGCTTCGGGCGTGTATACGGTCATGGCTTTGTCCAATGAAGATCTCAACCAATTTACAGGTACACAAAACTGGCACCGCCATTTTATGGGCGGTCTCTATACCGATGGAACCAAATACCTAGCTGATAAGGCTGGTGCCTATTGGCTCTTAGATGCCATCTTCGCTTGGCAGACAGACGCGAACGTTTCTAAAGAGTCGTTT
>NZ_JCACKR010000111.1:0-42285 GCF_059505485.1 Stenomitos rutilans | reverse complement strand
TGTGTCAACAACTCAAACATCCATCGCTCAAAATGGCTTGTGCGTAAGTCCTAATTAAAACAAATCGAGTTGTTATTGTGCGGGAGAATCAGATTAAACTGTTCCGGGGCAGGGAAGCGTTTGGGATCGGCGGTAGTATGCTTGGCGGGTCCTAGCCAGTTTTTAGTTAGCGAGAACCTTTACCCCACTCAAGAAGCGTATTCCCTACTTAAGAAGTGTATTCTCTATGTACAGCAGGATGATGTCAGGCAAAAAGTGCCGCCACTTGAATAGAGTAGGAGTAGACATTGGAGAGGAGTTAGGCGGGTCTGGGCTTACCTACCCTACCACTGACCAGTTTTTGCGACACAACCTAAGCGCCTAACTATTTTAGTTGGTTATATTTCCCATATCGATACCTTCCTCTAACTCAACGGTCAAAACATTTAACTGCGTCTCTAACTCCTCGATCGTCGGTAAATTACCTTTCAAAGACTCTGGCAAAGCATCTCGAAGCTGATACGTCGAGACCCCGATCGGTTTGTTCACATCCCGCAGAGCATACTCAACGATTGTGTTGTCCTGTGTTTTGCACAAAACAATTCCGATCGTCGGATTATCTTGAGGATTCCGCATCAAATCATCGACGGCAGAAACATAGAAGTTCATTTTGCCAGAGAACTCTGGTTCAAACTCGACGGTCTTGAGGTCAATCACCACAAAGCAGTGCAGGCGGAAATGATAGAACAGCAAGTCCAATCTGTATTCCTTGCCACTGACTTGAATGGGAAACTGACTACCGATAAAGGCAAATCCTACTCCTAGCTCCAGTAAAAATTCTCGAATATGCTTAACCAACGCATTTTCTAGCTCCCGCTCTTGTGCTTCTTTGCCTAAGCTGAGAAAATCAAAGTTATAGGGATCACGCAGCACCTGTTGGGCTAAATCTGATTGTGGCTGAGGCAAGGTCTTCTGGAAGTTCGTCATTGCCTCTCCCTGGCGCTGGTATACTCCGCGCTCAAGTTGATGAATCAAAACGCTGCGACTCCAGCCTTGCTGAATTGTTTTTTGGATGTACCATAGGCGCTCTTGTGGATCTTTTACTTTGTCCAGCAACGTGCAGTTATGGAACCATGGAATTTGTCCAGCAACCTGCTGGACGATTGCTTCATCTGGATATGCTTCTGCAAGCGCTCGCATATAAAGAAGATTCGTTCGGGAAAAGCCTTTGATTGCTGGAAACTCCTTCTGCAAATCTTTAGCAAGCTTTGTGACTACTTTTGCCCCCTAACCCTGCTGCTGCTGCCGCAGTAAAATATCCTGCCCAATCTGCCAATACAGCAGCGTCAATTCCCGATTGACTGCAAGCGCAGCTCGTACTTGAGCAGTCCGAATGCGCTCTTTCAGCCCGTGCAGAAATGTTTCATAGTCTTCAGGGTGGAACAAATTAGTCATATAGCGAGCAGGCTTAAACGGGTTGGAAACTCTCAGGAAGACGGTCTCTAGAGAGCCAACAGTGATCACATTCCTTGTTCTAGAGTCAGTAGGTAATCATCGCCTCTAGTTGCGCGAGCAGATGTTCTAGCTGTTGAGTTTTGTCTGGGTTACTCCACAGCGTCTTATCTTTTTTGGCTAATTGAATTGTCTGGGTTAACCGCTGCTGAAGCGTTACTGGTTCGGCTAGCTTCGATTGGTTGTTAAGAGCTTTAAGCCGTTGCTTAATTTCAGACAGGCTGAGAGCATTGCCAACAACTTCTGTCAGCAGTTGCTGTCTGGTTTCTGTATCTTTGAGACTGGCAATTAAAATTCCTTTAGTATAATGAATTTTTCCTTGGCGAATCCCATCCAGGATCTCCTGTGGTTTTTTCAGCAGAGGCAGTCGTGTTGCGACAAAAGATTGCCAGGTGATTCGTCCAAAGGCATCAAAGATTTGTTTGACGAGTTCTGCTTCGTGGCTAACCAAAACGTTTTGGTTAGTTGTTCCTTTGGCGGCATTGTTCATGCGATAGAGCAGACTGACGACTTCTTCGGCGCTATATCCTAACTGAATTTCGAGTAGGCGTAAGGTATTGTCTAATTCCTCTAAAGCACTGAAGTCTCGGCGGTTGGAATTTTCTGATATGGCCGCATGAAAGGCAGTGCGATCGTCCCAATCGAACACCTTGGCTGGAACAGTCTCAAGCTCAATAATTCCGGCTGCTTTGAATCGGCGTAGTCCGGCAACCAGTTCATACTTGCCAGATTGATGGGAGTGGGGGCGCACCCAGAGTGGCGATCGAATGCCATTTGGCTTGATATCGTTCCAAGCCCACTGGTCTAATTCCTCTGGATCGTAGTAATGTCGGACTGGCTTACCATCAGGAACAAAAGTGAATGTGCAAAGAATGTCTTGGCATAAGATCAGTTGTTCCTTCGTTTCTTCAGCCACCTGAGTGATTTTCTGTGTCGCTGCTTGACCGAAGACAAAGCTCAATTCTTCATTGCCTGCGATTGCATCCTTCAACTTGCGTCGTGTTGTCATGATTCAGACTCAAATAATTTCAACGCTTCTATCAAAAGCTTTGTGTAGGCATTTGCAGCGGATTTAGGGGACGATCCTTTCATTCGAAACACCGTACTACCCTGTCCTGGTGCATCCTTGATACATTGTCGATCTGGAAGCACGGTGTTTAATAGAGGTAGAACGCCTCCTTGCAGAGCTTCCTGGGCTTCTCGCAGTAGAATCGTATTGTCTTTTACTGCATTTAAATACACCGCTGCGGATGGTAATCCCCCACGGATCTCTCTCGCTTGACGCACAAATTGCACAATCTTGCCAGTGCTCGCAAGGTCAATCATGGAATCTCGGCATGGAATCAAAACCAGGTTTGAACGAATGAGGACAGCCTTAGTCACCTCACTAGCATTGCCAGGTCCATCAATGATCACAATGTCATAGTGGTCACTTAGCTTGGGGAGTTCATCAAATAACTCCTCTGGGTCGCTGATGACTTTGCAAGGTAGCCCTAATTCTTTGAGCCAGTTCGATGAACTTTGCTGCCCATCCGCATCAACTAAAAGCGTAGAGTAGCCTTTTTGCGTAAACCAATCAGCAGCGTGAACTGCCCCCGTCGATTTGCCAGCCCCTCCTTTCTGGTTCGTAAATGCCAAAATTTTGGGTAGTTTAGCAGGAAGGCTTGCAGCTTCCCGAGGCTTTAATCTAGGCATGGGTTAAATAACCAAGTCTTATGGTTTGATGTTATCACTGATTTAGTAGGATGAAGCACAAAACTAACCAAAACGTTTTGGTTAGGCTGAATAGAAGTTGCAGTAGTTTGTAAAAGTCTGCGATAACAGAATAGCGGTTTGTTAATTCTCTTGAAAACGTTTCTTCACAGGAACAAAGCGGTCAAATTTCTATTACGTTGGTAGTAAAAGCAGCTTGTACAACGGTAATGGTGCTTCAGCCATCATTGGCTACGAATTTCAAGAGAGTGGCAGAAAGTGACTTGTATCTGGCTCCATATCGTTTAAATAAGAGTTGATCAGCCTTTCATGGGTTGAAACAACTAGGCGAACCAAAAGAATGTAGTTACAAAGTTTTACATGCAACTCTGATAACGGTAACGGAGCCCCTCACTTGTCTTTTGAATAGCCTCAGTGGATGCCGCTTGAAGTAGCAGTAGTAGATGAGATGCTGTTTAAGGGGAAGAAGGATTAGCAAGCGGTTCCAACTGCTTACTGACCTCATTCAGGTTAAACATTTCAGGATTGAACTCACGTCCGATCCACTCCTTGCGCTCCGAGTATTCTGGATGACGTGGATTCTGTAGAGTTTTTAGCAACGCTGTATAACCCCAACTACCACCACAATCTTCTGGCGGGCAGGCTCGTTTTCCTGCCAAACAAGTGAGATGGGGCTGTTCGGTCTGCAGCGGTGTCAGCTTTTCGACTGTAATTTGATGCACCCACTCATCACCAAAATCATAGACGTAGGAGAATGTGCACGATTCATCCAGGCTAAGCTGGTCTAAGCACAGGCTCTCATCCTCACTCAACGAAAAGCGATGCAGATGGTAATCTTCCCAGCCCATTGTGATCTGCAAAACCTGATGGAGCTGAGCTAAAGTTGTATTACCAAGCACTTGAAATCTACGCCAGAGCGCTGGACGAATGTCTTCTAGGACGACCTTCAGTTGATAAACTGTTGCCGACTGGGCGGCGGCGCTGGACGAGACGGACAAAGCGGAGGCTGACACGGTTGGACGCTTCTCGAATGCTTCACGCGCCACCACTTCACTGGCTGTTCCGGTCATAGCCAATTCGGGTTGTGCCGTTTGAGTAGACAGCACAATCTGGTCTTGGCCGGAAGCGATCGCACTGCTTGTTCCCATCACGGCATCAAACGCTGCCTCTGCTGCCGCTTGATCCGCTGCCTTGGTATAGCGTCGAAAGTTCTGCACTGATCGATGGCGCGTCAACGTCATCACATGATAGGGATTCATCCCCTTCAATACTAGATCCGTAGCAAAGGTGTGGCGAAACTGATGGGCATGAAACACAATCCCCGTTTGCTTAGCCAGCGCTGCCATCACCTTGCGAATGCCGTCATACCCTAACCGCTGCCAGCGATTACGTCGAGAATGGGAGGCAAACAGTGGACATGCCGACGACAGTTCCTCGCTCGTCAGTGCCCGCCACTGTAAATACTGTTCTAACACTGCCTTTCCCTGTGGTGACAAAGGCACAAAGCCTTTACTGTCTGCCTTCGCTTCGCAGATATGCAAGCGCCGCCCATCATAATCCGCCAGATTCAGTCGCGATACCTCTTCAGCCCGCAGTCCATGCAGGAGCACAAAAATGAGCGCCAAGTTCCGCTCTGGTAATGAACTAACTGCTGCTGCCTGCACAATCTGCTCCACTTCAGTCTCCGTTAAATTCTGTGCCTCTGGCTCCGCTAACTTCGGCAAAGCAACTTCAGTTGTGGGGTCAATGCTGACATAGCGCGATCGCACCAGCCAGCCATAAAAGTTCTTCAACGTCCCCAAAACGCGTCTAACGGTGGCATCAGAGAGCACTCGCTGGGTTGTGCCTTCCTCCTGCCGCAGAAGATGCGCCTTAAACTGAGCTACTTGACGCGGTGTGACTGCTGCCCACGCCGCGTCAGTCCAGTGGAGAAAAGACTGTAAGTCTTGTCGGTACGCCTTCTGACTCTTCGGAGCCAGCGAGCGCGCCTGCAAGAATTCCTCAACCCGCAAGCTTCTTAACTCCGTCGGCTCACTTAACTGGTTAGAACCCACTGCTTCAGCCTGTCTAGGAAAGGACTGAAGTGGCACGATAATAGGATCAGGAATGGTTTTACGAGGGTGCATGGAGTCGAGTGAAGAGTGTGAGGAGAAACGCTTGAGCGTCCAGCAGTGTTGAGCGATCGCCATTTCAAGGTGTGCGCTGCGTCTCTCTCCTACAATACCGCCTGCATCATATTCCGGTTAATTACTATTAGCTGGAATATACAAATGTAAGACGAAATTAGTGGAGTGGATGAGCACCAAATCTGAAAGGGCGGTAAAATGGGGGCTGTGAACTTGTTGGGACAAATGGCAATGGTTTCAGTTCCACCCAAACTCAATGTGATTGATGGGATCATTCACATTGAGCAGCACGACCCACCGCGATCGCCCAGAGACGTGTTGCCGACGATGTATGATCTGCCGAGTGAAGACCCGGAGGAGCCTGGTTTGCCCGACGAATTCCACGACCTCCAACCCCAACTCTTAAGCCGTACCCTCAGTTTGACGGGCTACAGCCGGGAGAATTGCTTCACTGCTTCTGACCTTAACCTTTACTACAATGTGCGGCATCCGTTGTGGCACAAGCGCCCAGATTGGTTTCTGGTGGTCGATGTGCCGCGCTTGTACGAGCAGCGAGATTTACGCCGCAGCTATGTGCTGTGGCAGGAGGGCAATCCGCCTACTGTGGTTGTGGAGTTTTTGTCACCGGGAACGGAAGCCGAAGATTTAGGGCGATTCTACGATGGAACGGTTGATGGTTCCGAGAGTGAGGCAACTACCTCTGTATCTAGTGCTGTCGCTTCAAACGAGGACAACGAGGCAACGAAGGCAAAACCACCAGGAAAGTTCGAGGTGTATGAAACGCGGTTGCGCGTACCGCATTACTTTGTCTACAACCGTTTCACCCAACGCTTGCGCTATTTCAAGCTAGAGGGGGGGCAGTATGGGGAGCAAACACTTAGTTCAGAACCACCATTGGTATGGCTGACAGACTTAGAGATTGGCTTGGGCATCTGGCAAGGAGAGTTTGAAGGGGTGACCGCCGCCTGGTTGCGCTGGTGTGATCAGGACGGACACTGGCTGTTGACAGACACTGAGCAAGAGCGACAGGCAAAAGAACAAGAACGGCTAACTCGAGAGCAAGCCCAGCAGCAATTTGAACAAGCTCAAACTCAACTACTGCAAGCGGCTCAGAATCTGCTAGCAACTGGAATGGAACTGGAGCAAGTGGCTCAGATATTGAATCTGTCGGAATCCCAAACCCAATCGCTCCGTTCTCTGGATTGAATTGGAACCTGCTACTCAAGCAATGAGTGACTTAGGAGAATGCCCCAACCCTATTTGACCTAATGACTCAACGGCACGATCAGATCAAAAATAGCTCAGAGACGGTATCAGTATCAGCTGCGCGAACGACCACGTCGCGCGTTTTTGAGATGCCGAAGGCTTTAACGCTACAGTCTAAGAAAATTCCAGACAAGTGCGTCCGCTGTGCTCTGCTCTCGATGGCGGAGGTACGATCGCTTCATGGAGCAGCAGGCGATGGGTGCTATGTCACTAAGGTGTGCCGCAGTCGCCGATCCTATGCGCGGCATCGTAACCTGCGCAATCAAACTCGCAGACAAAGACGGCATGAGACCTCATCGGAAACTAACGGTGCCAAAGCTGAAACTCAACCGACTGCTCAGTTAATTGTCTATCGGGCGACTCGCTACAACGCTCCAATTGATGGCATTGCGGCTGAGGTGCGGCAGGGAAAAACTAAACTGGCAACCGTTCAGCCAGTCTACTGTTTGGGATTATTACCGAAACAAATCGAGGCTTACATTGAGGCTATGCGGTTGGTGCTACAGCAGGACTATGGCATTGATAAGTTTGCAGGTGTCGTGCAGCAGTTACCGCGATCGTGGCAGGAATTAAAGGCTGCAAAGCAACGATCGCCCCGTCATCGCGAGATTAAGATTGACTTACCTGGGGTGACTGATAGTCACTCAGCCGTGCTGGAGATTTATCGTCAACCAGAGACTACTGCTGTTATTGCGCTCAAGACAGCAGTGTGGAGAGGGGCAACGCCAGAGAGCGGTACACCATTGCTCGACTGTCGCGGGCTGCTGCCGTCTCAAATTCATGCCTACCTGGGTCAAGTGCTCGCGTTGCTTCAATCGCGCTACAGTATTCGCTGGTTTGCTCGGAAAGTGCAACGGTCCCTCGAATCGTGCTTATCCTGGTTGGGACAGACAGAACAGACGAGCGAGGGGGAATCAGAACCTGAAGTCACGTTAGACCTTGACCCGCTGTGGTGGGAGTTGGAAACCAGTTTACAACAGCGTGACCTTCTTCCTGTACAAGCATTAGAGGTGGCGGCTGAGGGCATCTCCCAGATTGTGTTGCAGTTTGCTCAGTTTGCAGAGCTGGCGTTTGAGGAGTTGGAAGCCGTCGCGGAGCGTGGCGTGATACTAGCAGAGGATGTATTTAATCAGTATGTCCGCCAAACGATAGAGGTGGATTTAGAGCAGTTTATTGAACCTCTGGCAACGCTACCCAGAAAGCACTCGGAGCGACAAAAGATTAGGGAAGGAAATTCCGTCGTCGGGGAGTTAAATCAAGCGGCTGTGCTACAAGTGTTAGATGAGCAGATGAGCCAAGAACCAGAGTTAACAGAATCAGAAATCTTCAACGGAGCTTTGGCGTTGGCACACGAGGAAGATGTCTCAGCCTGGGGAGGGATGATCGCTCAGTGGATGCAGGAACACCAATCGTCATTACCTCTCCTGGAACTGGTGCAGGCAATGCAAATGCCGTTACTCAATACTTGGTTAGGAGTGCTGTTGAGCGACGAGTTTGTAGTGGAGCAGCGTGGACAGTTTTATGACTTAACGAGCGTGTGGATAACTGTGATTACCCACTCCGATCAATTTACTGAATCAAAATCCATGCCAACTAGACCATAACGCCACGCGATCGCCGTAGCTTGTGCCCGATCCGATACCTCCAGTTTTGCCAGAATGCTGGTGACATGATTGCGAATTGTACCTTCGGAGAGGTTGAGTCGATCAGCGATCGCGGCATTGGTCAAACCACTAGCAAGTAAACTCAACACCTGGCGCTCTCGCTGGGTCAGTAGCTCGACAAAAGTGACGCTGGGTGGCGCTCCATGCCGGACAACGTTGAACAGTTTGCCTGCTACCAGTGGATCAATATGGGTTTTTCCGGCGATCGTGCCTTCGATCGCGGCGATGATGTCTTCGCTGTTCGTGTCTTTCAAGAGATAGCCAGAGGCTCCAGCGCGAATCGCATCCACCACCCATTCATCCTGATCGTAAGTGGTGAGAATCAGGATGGGCAGGTGAGGATGTTGAGCTTTGATCGCACGAGTTGCGCTAACGCCATCCACAACTGGCATTTTCAAATCCATCAGTACCAGATCGGGCTGAAGCGATTTCACTAGCGAGACTGCCTGTTCGCCGTTCTGCGCCGTGCCAATCGTCTCGATCGTCGCCGCCGCATTGAGGACAACTTTGAGTCCTTCGCACACGATCGTCTGGTCATCGACAATTAACACTCGAATCATCTTCACACCTCAACCTGAAGCCATACCATTGTGCCCTGTTGCGGCGAACTGCGAATCTCTAGCCGACCGTTGATTAGCCGCGATCGCTCCTGCATCCCTGTGAGTCCATAATGACCTTTGGGAAGCGGTTTGTCTGGATTGAAGCCCATACCATCATCAATAATTTCCAGAATTAAATGATGATCGTGCTGACGGAGAGCCACACTAACCTGACTAGCATGGGCATGGCGCACGACATTGTTAACAGCTTCTTCAGCAATGCGGTAAAGCTGCTGTTCCAGGGCTGGATTTAAGCCAATCAACGAATCTGGTAAATCGAGGATCGCGTTCAGGGACGATCGCGCGGCTGCTTGCTCCACCAATTTTCGCAACGCCCCAACTAAACCGAGTGCTTCAACTGAGCTGGCGCGTAAAGCCTGTAAAGCACGGCGGGAGTCTTGCAGTCCGGCACGAGTTAATTCTTGAGTTTGCTTGAGCAATGCGTGGGCTGCCTGAGGATCTTGATCGAATAACACCTCTAATGCTTTTAGCTGCACGCTCAATGCACTCAAGGTATGGGCTAAGGTATCGTGCAATTCCCGCGCTAACCGATTGCGTTCCCGGCTGGTGGTTAACGCTTCTAATGTGGTTGCGTAGTCAGCCAGTTGAGCATTTTTCTGCATCAATTCCCGCCGCTGCTGGCGCTGCACTTTAGATAGCAGAATGATCGCCACTCCTGCCAGGGTAAACGTCATGGTGCGGTCAATGACATGACTGCTCATACTGCTAAAAATTGTGCCCTGCGCTGGGTCGAGCCAGTGTGCCAGCAGGAGAGTGGTTGCGCCCGTGCCCAGGATAAAGCTAACTAATGCCCGGTATCCATACTGCATACAGATGAACAGCAGAGGTAGCAACAGTTGGATATAGAGCCGTCGCGGATTGACCAATGCTGCATCGGGTGACAATCCAGCTTGCAGGTTCAAGTGAGTGGCGATCGCTTGACTCAGCAGAGGTTCGAGTGTGGCAATGACAATTGCGATCGGTAGATAAACTTCGCCTAACTGCCGCTGTGACCAGCGCGACGACAGGTAAATTAACAAAACGGTTGATTGCAACCAGGCTGCGATCGCTGAGTAATTAGATTGAAGGGTAGACCTGTGTGCTGTCACTACGAGAAACAACCCCAGCAACAGCCATTGCACACCTACAATCAGCCGAAACCCCCATACAATTCCAGGTTCAACGGATTCATGAGAGTGAAATAGCCGATTCAGTGGCACAACTCGCATCGTCGTTACTCTCGCGTCATTCTCACATTGAGTTCAACCTAACACGCTGCTCTCTATCCAACGAGGGAGCAGATGCTTGATCTACCATGACAAGACTCACAAAAAGTCATGAATCAGTGCCTAATGCCTGATGAGTAACGACACTGGGTAAGTTTTAGCCACCTTGATACCTTGAATGAGTTACGAGTTCTTAGCACCTAAATCAAGGAGTTATGCCATGAAATTTCTTTTATCTACGTCTCTGATTGGTTGTGTGTTCGCTCTCAATGTGGCGGCTGCATCTGCACGAGAAACCTACACACCCCGTAATCCAAATGTCGATGCAAATCCCAATGTGAATATTGGCAATCCGGCTCGCAATCCAAACCCAAATGTCAATCCCAATCCTCGGATCAACCCGACTCGCAACCCAAACCCGAACGTGAACCCCAACCCCAATCCCAATCCAAATCCCAATGTTAGCAATCCTAACGTCAATCCCGATTTCGATGCCAACCCTAACGTTAATGCAAATCCCAATGTGAATCTTCGACGCTAGTCGGCTGAGGCGATCGGCTTACCGAATGCGTTAGTTCCAACAGGATGAGTTAGTTTCAACTGGATGCGTTATTCCTAAGTAACGCTAATTCCATTGGGCTAACTCATTCGCCATGCAGTTATCAATTGGTTAAAACTAATGATGAAGCCCCTTCTTTTCTTCCTATCTGCGATCGCTTTAGGGTTACTAAGTTGTACGAACGCAGCGAAATTTCCTCCCGTTATTGCTCAGACTTCGGCATCTTCAGAGAACCCATCTATTGCCCAAACTGCGGCATCCTCTGGCTTACCCGTGCCGACGAATCCATTCTTGGCAGATTCACCCTGGGCAGTTCCTACAGGTGAGCGGGTGGTGTGGGGGGCAACGTCTACCCATATGTTCAAAGCGTTCGTTAAAGGTGATCAATTTAAAGTTGTTGCTGACTATCAGATTGACCGAGAAATTTTAGAAGTGAATTGGAGTTTGGCTGTTTTGAAGGGCAACAAAGTGATTGTGCCCGATCGCAATCAGCGACGGTTCCTGCGCTTTGCCGATTCTGATTCGAAGAACCCCCGATCGCCAATCAAGATAGAAGCTGTCTGGCAGATTCCGCCGCAGATTAAAGGGAAGTCAGTGCATTTCAACATTTGTCAGAATAAGTAAGTCGTCATCTTGGCAAAACCCCTCATTTTAACTTTGGAAGCTGAACAAACGTCTCAAGCTACGCGCGAACTGATTTTGGCAACGGCAGAGAGCCACTTGCGGCGCTACGGCTATGCCCGCACGACCGTGAGTGAGATCGCTCGTGCTTGTGGTATGTCTCATGCCAATGTCTACCGATTCTTCAAAGACAAGGCGGCAGTGATTGATGCCGTGACCGAGCAATGGCTCAGTGGAGTTGAGCAGGCGCTACAAACGATCGCTCAACAACCCACGACTGCCACAGACCGACTCACAGCCTACGTATTGGAGCTACATCGAATTAAACGGGCAAAATTGCTAGACGATCGGGAACTGTTTGAAGCATTCAGCGCCATTCTGCTTAAAGATCGCATCGTGGTTGAACATCATCTTCAGAGGCTTCACAGTATTCTCAAACAAATTCTAGCGGATGGCGTTCAATTGCAGGAGTTTCAGATTGCTGACCTCGATCGTGCGGCAGGGGCGATTCAGGATGCCACACTCAAGTTTCATCACCCGCTGATGATTGCCGAAGCGATCAACCAAGCAACTGAGGAGCAGGCAAGCACAGTGATTCAGCTCCTCCTTGTAGCGCTTAAGTCTGGCTGCATCTAATCCTTTTATGACAATTTTCATAGATTGTCACTTGTCACATTAGAGTAGGTACGCTATGGTTTAGGCAAGTAGTTACAGATTACAGTTTTTGTAATTCGTTTGAGGGAGGGCAACATGAAGGCATTTGTCACAGGTGGGTCAGGGTTTGTGGGGCAGCACATGATTTCCCTATTGCAGGAGCAGGGGTACGAGGTGAGGGCACTTGCCCGTTCAGAGCGAGCCGCTGAACGAGTGGCAGGATTAGGAGCAACGGTTGTACGAGGAGATTTACTGGATGAGGTGCCTATGGCTGAAGGAATGCAGGGCTGTGAAACCGTGTTCCATGTTGCAGGCTTTCTCAGCGGTTGGGGAACCTATGAGGCGTTTTACGAGGCGAATGTACTGGGCACTGAGCGGACGATCGCGGTGGCAAAAACGGCAGGAGTGAGGCGGTTTGTTCAAATTGGGGCATCGGCAGTGGTAATGCATCCTGGGTCGGTGCTGAACGCGGATGAGGCATTGCCACTGCAAACCGCATCCCCTTTGCCCTACATTGCAACCAAAGCGATCGCAGAACAACGCGTGATTGCTGCCAACGCTCCGGGCTTTGTCACATCCGTGGTGCGTCCTGCCTGGATCTGGGGCAAGGGCGACCATGCGGTTCCACAACTGGTAGCGGCAGTGAAGCAAAAACAGTTTGTCTGGATTGATGGCGGCAACTATCCCTATGTCACTACGCATGTTCGTAATGTCTGTCATGGAGCGATTCTGGCAGCAGAACGCAGTTCCGGGGGAAAAGCTTATTTTCTAGGAGACGATGAGCAGGTGCAGTTTCGAGAATGGGTGACTCAACTTTTGGCGATCGCAGGAGTGGCTCCCGGAAACTTGAGTGTGCCTTATGGCTTCGCTTGGAACGCGGCGGGACTGCTGGAAACCATTTGGAAGCTAACTCATCGGGCTGGAGTGCCACCGCTGACCCGGACAATGGTGCGCTTGATTGGTCAAGGATTCACGTTTAGCGATCAGAAAGCCCGTGAGGAGTTGAGATATACGGCGATCATTAGTCGTGAACAGGGTCTAGCCGAGTTGAAAGGGGTGCGATCAAGACAGTTCAGCTTTAATTCGTGAAGGGGCGATCGCCCAAACTCGCTGAAGCAAATAGGTGGAACTTAGCTGTAGATTCATCCTTGAGGCAACACACAGCAGGGTTGCTGTGCTTCTATAGGCTTAGCAGTTCCACGTAGCCCGGTAGCTGTTTTATACGAGCGAGCCAAGCTGTCACGTTTGCATAATTGTCTAAAGCGATTTTCCCGTCAGCAGCTAGGGCAATGTAAGGGAAGCAAGCGATATCTGCGATCGTTGGGCAATTCAATTCCAACCATTGTCGCCGTGCTAGATGTTGGTTAATAGCTGTCAGGATTGTATGAGATCGTTGTGTTGCCGTCTCAATATCTAATTGCCGACCAACCAGATGATAAGCTCGTGCTGCTGCAAGTCCTTGTTGAATATCGTGAGCTGCTGTAAAGAGCCATTGCATTACCAAACTCATGGGTTCTGCTTCACTTGGCAACCAGCTATTTCCACCATAGCAACGTGCTAGATACACTAGAATCGCCTGCGACTCCCGGATCATAGTATTTTCATCAACTAACACTGGAACTTGACCAAATAAATTCAGTCTCAAGAACTCTAACGATTTATGCTCGCTACTTTTGAGGTCTAGGGATATAATCTTATGCTCTAGGTTCAGCAACGAAAGCATCAGACGGGCTTTATAACAATTTCCAGATAATGCAAAGTCATACAGCTTTAGCATTCAACTAATTTCCCTCACTCTATTGATGCAACTGCCCTCATTAAATCATTCTGCAATTCTGTTGTCATACTGGATAGTGCGAGATAACGTTACCAGCCAAGCAGTCTGACAACGCCATGCACCGACCGCTGAGATCTGGTCAGTTATGATGCAGAGGTTATCTGTAGCGGGTGGTAGGCAACGCTACTATTGCAGACTAGTGGGTGCAGTGATTACCAACTCCGTGTGATGCGCGATCGCTCGATACCTAGAGAGTGCTTGGTGAGCCAACCTCATGGAAAAGTCGAGGAAATACTTGACAAAGCTAATACTATTCGCTTTTAGTAAATAGTGTTAGCTAACCTGAGTTTGCCGTGGGTCGTCCAATCAAAGAAAAATCTCTAACTCAACGCGACATCATTGCCGCCGCGATCGCCTGTGTGGAGACCGATGGAGAGGCGGCTTTGGGCGTGAACCGGGTGGCGCGAGAGTTGGGAATCACACCCCCATCGATTTACAAACATGTCGAGAGCGGGGCAGTCTTACGGCGACTCGTGGCGCTGGAACTTTGGCGGCGATTCTTAGCATTGTGCTGTCAGTCAATTGAGGGCATAAGCGATGCTGCTGCCCTGCTGAAAACGGTGGCGCATACGGCTCGGAATTTTGCTCGATCGCAACCTGCACTCTACAACGTCATGACGGCAATGCCTCTACACCCGACCGATCCAGAGTGTGTGCCCATTGTTCAAAGCATCCTGACCTTTTATCGGCGAGTCCTCCAGCCTTACAGTTTCACCCAGCAAGAAACCATTCATGCAATGCGAATGTTAAACGCCGCTTTCTATGGATTTGTAGCGACCGAGCAAGCCGGGTTGCTCACCCTAGAGCCATCAACGGAGGAAAGCTACGACGTGATGATCAATGCCTTGATCAAGGCCATCCAATACATCCGACAAGAGCGAGGTGAATAATGACGATTGAAATGCCGATGGATCAGTATATTCAAGTGGATGGAGTTAAGACCCGTTACTGGGCATTGGGTGAGCAGGGTGCGCCCGTGTTATTGATTCATGGTCAAGCAGGGGCGATCGACTACTGGTACAAAAATGTCTTTACCCTGGCACAGCACCATCAGGTTTACGCGCTTGATTGGGTCGGCTCTGGCAAATCTGACAAGCCTCAAACAACGTACACGATTCAGGATCTGAGTCAATTCATTGTTCACTTTATGGATGCAGTCGGCTTATCCCGTGCGTCTCTCATTGCGGGTTCTATCGGTGGTGCAATTGCCCTGAAGATAGCGTTGGCAGTGCCTGAGCGGGTGGATAAGCTAGTTTTGATTGGCGTGGGCGGTTTGGGCAAGGAAGTTGCATTTCCAGCACGACTGACCTCACTGCCGATCATGGGAGAACTGCTGAATCATCCCAGCCCTGGTGCCGCGAGATTTATGATGCAGCAATGTGTTTATGATCCAGACCCTTACTTAAATAACAGCGAATTTATGGATCTGGTACTGCGGAATATATCATCTGAGATTTTGCAATTTCAGACTCGCACCTTTCGGACGATGGGAAACGTCTTCGGGATTAAGTCAGAGTTTTTACGAACTGTGCGCGATCGCCTAGCTGAGATTCAATCACCCACGCTGATTGTATGGGGCAAACAGGATCGAGCCTTTCCCGTCAGTCATGCTGAAGTGGCAGCGAAGGGCATTCCGAATGCTAAATTGCAGGTGTTCGATCGGTGTGGACACTTGCCCTATTTAGAGTATGCCGATGAATTTAATCGCTCAGTGCTCCAGTTTCTAGCGAGTTAGCGTGGCACAACCTCACAAGTCGCTGAACGTAGATTCATCATCTTCAGCAGAGGAGGACGATGAATCTACCGAGTGTTGGCAACTCACCAGCCCCAAAAGTTGGGAGTCGCAAAAGTTAGTTATAGTGCGGCGAGTTCAAGAAACGACTGGCTTCTTCAGTGACGTTGCCATCGAAAATTCGAGTTGTGAAAGCTGCCCCAATTTTCTTTGCCTCTGTGGGAAAGTAGTCGTAGGCAAACGCTTGAGCGTTTTCAAGCGAATCGAATTCATAAAAGCCACCGACCGAGTTGTTTTGCACACCGCTCAACCAGGTTTTGTTCTGAAGACCTTTTTGGGCTTTCAAAACCGGGTTGAGTTCACGCCACGGAGCTCGATCAAACGGTACAGAAAATTGCACTTCAGTGTAGACAAAAAACTTGCTCATTCCTTTACTCCACAATGTAGTTCCTTGCTCGAAGTGAAGCCCGGACTCACAATCTCACTGTAGGCGTCTGCTATCATTGCGTCAATAATGTACTTTTTCGGTAGATACTCTCGAAAAGGAAAGTATGGAATGACCTCAAAAGAACGCTATACGCTATGCCCGGTGGATGCTGCGATCGCTCTGATGTCGGGAAAGTGGAAACCGCGCATTCTTTGGAAACTGCACCTCTACACGGTTTTACGCTACAGCGAATTCCAACGGGAGATGCCCAGCATCACTCACAAAATGCTCGCCCAACAGTTACGGGAGTTGGAACGGGATGGTTTAATCACTCGAACGATGTATGCAGTTATGCCGCCGAAAGTTGAATATCGACTCTCGGAGTTTGGCCAGACGCTGGCTCCAGTGATTGATATCTTAGTCACCTGGAGTCGAGATCATGAAACCGAAGTACGGGCGATTTTGGAGCGAAAGGAGTTGGCTGAGCATGTATAAGTTAGACCACTCAACAATTTTGAGAGAGCATTCCTAGAACGCAAAGCAATCACAGCCAATACCGCCCCAAAAGTTTGATAAGGAGCCAGCCGTGCTGAGCGTTGAGGATGCCGTTCGACAAGTAGCTCTGTGAAAGTGATTGCACAAGGCAGTGCATAGGTGAATTGCTTTTGCCGCGGCAGGAACCGCTGGAGCAGAGTAGTAACCACCATAGGTTGCAACAGGCGACCACTCCGGCAACACAGGAGTAGAAGGTGGGTCAAGGTCTTTGAACTCTTTGGCGGCATAAACAACCCTGCCACCCACGATCGTCATCACCGACTCCAACCCTTTAATTCGCTCGGCTGGAATTGAGAAGAAATCTTCGGAGAGGACGGCTAAGTCTGCAAGTTGACCGGGAGCAATCGCCCCTTTCTTGCCTTCCTCGGACGAGAACCAACTGCTGCCCACCGTGTAGAGGCGTAGTGCTGCCATGCGATCGAGCCGATTAGCTGCGGGATATAGCGCAGTACCCCCCACCGTTTTACCGCTCACCATCCAGTAGAGAGAGACAAAGGGATTGTAGGATGCGACACGGGTTGCATCGCTTCCAGCTCCAACGGGAACATCCAGCTCTAGCATCCGAGCGATTGGAGGAGTACGTTCAGCGGCTTGCTTACCATAGCGATCAATGAAGTAATCACCCTGAAATGCCATCCGATGTTGCACAGCAATGCCGCCGCCTAACGCTTTGACTCGTTCAATGTTGCGATCGCTAATCGTTTCAGCGTGATCAAAGAACCAGTGAAAACCATTAAACGGAATCTCTCGATTCACATCCTCGAATACATTGAGAAAGCGATCGATCGACTCGTCATAAGTAGCATGTAATCGGAATGCCCAACGATTTGCTGCCAGCAGTGATACGACGCTCTTCAGTTCTGCCTCTAGCGAATCTGCCAAGTTGGGACGGGGTTCCAGAAAGTCCTCAAAGTCAGCGGCAGAAAAGACCAGCATTTCCCCTGCCCCATTCATTCGGTACAGGTCGTCGCCGTTGCCCGGTTTAGTCATCGTGATCCACTCGGCGAAGTCTTCTCGTTCCTGTTTCGGTCGCTGAGTAAACAAATTGTAGGCAACGCGAACCGTTAACTTAACCCTGTTTGTGTAGGTCATCAATCACCTGATAGTCGTCGGGATAGTTCTGAAAACCGCCGCCAGCATCGATCGCGCTGGTAATGCCCAAGCGATTCATTTCCCGCATAAAGTGGCGAGTGGAATTAACCTGATACTCGTAGGGCAGTTTGGGTCCTTTTGCCAAGGTTGCATAGAGAATCATGGCATTCGGACGGGCAATTAGCATTCCGGTGGGATTGCCGTTGCTGTCATGCTGAATTTCTCCGGCAATGGGTTGAGGTGTGTCTTTGGTGTAACCTACCGCTTTGAGAGCCGCGCGGTTGAGTGATCCAACCCATAATTAATGATCGCTTGTTGGGAGACGACGCTAATAGTGGCTCCAGCTCCAATACCCTGAATGGTTTTCGTCATCTGTGCAGCAACGTCGGGTTTTGCTAGATCTGCGATCGATCGCACGGCTGCTTCCGGCACGTAGTCGGGTACGCCCCAAAAGAAATAGGCGTTTTCATACAGCGTTGCTAGCTGTACCGCTTGATATTTAACCGCATTCCAGTAATTCGCGTGGGCTTCCGGCAACCAAGCCGCCACCAACAGATCCACTTCACCCGTTCCTAATAGCGGAAAAATTTGCTCGTGCGGACCTTCTCGCACCGTCACCCCATAACTGAGACGTTCCAGGAGAATTTGAATCAGTGCCGCCTTTACCTGGTAAAACGACAAACCGACTTGCCCCAACACGATCGTCTGTGGACGAGCCGCAGTTTGAGACAGGCTGTGATGGGTCAGAATGGTACTCATAGGTAAACCAACAGCGAGGGCAGTGACAAACTGTTTGCGCTTCATAGGTAATAGATCCAACTTAATTGCGCTTTATACAAGTTGAAGTTGTTCACGAATCCGGCGGGCAGCCTCTCCCGGCGACTTGGCAGCGTAAATGGCTGCACCCACCGCTGCCACATCTGCTCCCGATGCCGCAACTTGCCCAATGGTCGTTTCATTAATTCCCCCCGCCGCCGACAGTGCCAACGAGGTAGCCTCCCGGAGGGACGTGAGTGCATCAACCGTAGAGGCACACAAATGTTGCGCCTGATCATCCAAACCGCAATGTACCTCCAGGTAATTTACTCCCAGTTTCTCTAATTCCTGTGCTCGCTTCACTGGCTCATGCACAGCAATCATATCTGCTGTCACATATTTGTTGTATTTCCGAGCCGCCGCCACTGCGCCTGCGATTGTGCCATCGCTCGATGCCGCTAAAACAGTCGTAAAATCTGCTCCCGCCTTGAATGCCATTTCTGCTTCCAGCTCTCCTGCATCCATCGTCTTCATGTCTGCAAAGATCAGCTTGTCTGGAAACTGTTGCTTAAAGGTTGCGATCGTTTTCAAGCCTTCCTGCTTAATCAACGGAGTGCCCGCTTCAATGATGTCAATAAAAGGCGCAACCTCCTGAAGCAAATTCATGGCTTGCTCTAGCGATAACAAATCAACAGACACTTGAATTTTCATCGGAATACCTCATTCAAGATTTGTATGTAATGCCCACAGGGTTTCTGCACTCCTATTCAGGCTGTGAGATAGCACATGGAATAGCGCATCAAACAGCAGTAGAGTGGTTTGTTCAAATAGCGAGCCTGCAAATTGTTGAGACTGATGCTGGCTGTGATCCTGTTTTGCCGCCGCATCAATTTTGATTACGAGATTCGCTGTAGTTGCCAGAGGGGAAGCGGGTTGCGTGGTTACGGCGACCACCGTTGCCCCAATTTCTCTCGCTTTCGTGGCGATCGCTAACACATTTCCAGTACTGCCAGACCCGGAACAGGCAATCAATAAATCCCCCGGTTGAATCGATGGCGTTGTCGTTTCACCAACTACATACACATGCAGCCCCAGATGCATCAATCGCATTGCTACCATCCGAATCACTAAACCACTGCGCCCTTCACCCGTGACAAAGATCTGTTGAGCAGTGAGAATGGCATCCGCTAGTTGAGCGATCGCCGAGTAACTCACTGTCTCCAAAACCTGCCGGTCTTCCGCCAATACTAGGGTGATCGCCTGACTGAGCGCCGTTTGAATGGTCGCTGGATTCGTGCTCGAAGAAACCATAGGGCTACTGACTCGTGACTTAACTGAGGTCAGTGTTACCCATGCTTGAGATGAGAACCAGGCACGATCGACATTTTAGACAAGAAGTTACGAAGAGTAGGGGACGGTTCTATTCTTCAGTTCCCCTACTCCTTTGATAAGTTCTGAACTAACGTGCCGATCTTCCCTCGCTGATTGCATTGAAATAATGGAGTCTATTTACAGCTTTAACAAATAAAGTTAGGTGCGATCGCCCTTTCGCCCTCCCCCTTTCACCTTTTTTTCTCAGAGATTGATCAATGCAAAATCGTCGAATTGGTCGAGTTCTTTTGTCACTATCAGGCTTTTGTACAGGTTTCCTACCTGTGCTAGCAGACTTCAATGCAGAGCATACCTTCAGTGCGGGTTGGTCTCCTCACGCTCGATTCCACGGCAGTGCCACTGTAATTGGACAAATGGCATGGGCGGCGATCGCCCTCTGGCTCCTCTGGAGTCCTGCGACCAGGCAGCATAAACTCAGCTTTCTATTTGCCACGTTTGTGCCCCTGGTATATTGGGGCGCATTTTTCCCTGCTATGCTGGTTCCCACTGTTGCTCTAGAAGATCAGGGCAAGGAGATTCCGCATCTATTCGGAGTTCCCAGCAACGTTTACATTTTTATGTTGGTCATCACGATCGCCCTGCTCGGCTATTGGTTCTCTCAACGCGATCGCACATCATCCAATCAACTTTAGGTGCAGTGACTCGTTCACCCACACTCAAGCCGTTCTAGTGGCACTCAAGCGAGGGATTGCGAATTTGTAGAAGGGAGTGTCCTGCTGATCGCTGAATGTTTTATATGGAAAGTCAATCGGGTCGTAAATCTCGTGATTAAATTTTGTTGTTAGGTTAAGCACTCTGACACACAGGAGGTAATATTGAGTGACTCAATTAAAGTGTAGTGCCGTAATATTTGATCTTGATGGCGTGCTTGTAGATTCCACAGCCTGTATCGAGCATCACTGGCGACTATGGGCAGCTAAGTACAACCTTAATTTAGAGAAAGTTTTGGACGCAGCGCATGGAAGGTGAACCATAGAAACCGTTCGTCTCGTTACACCTTATCTTGATTCTGTAATAGAGGCAGCCCAGTTAGAAGCAGACGAGGCTTTTGATACAAATGGTGTGGTTGAAATTGAGGGAGCAGCCCAACTGCTACGTTCGCTCCCATCTCATCTATGGGCGATCGCCACTTCAGGAACCAGGGATACTGCAACAACTCGAATTAACCACACAGGCTTACCAATGCCAAATGTTCTTGTCACAGCAAACGATGTCGCACGGGGTAAACCAGATCCAGAGCCATACTTGTTGGCAGCTAGTCAATTGGGAATAGCTGCTAGCGAATGTGTTGTAGTAGAGGATGCACCAGCAGGGATACAGTCAGCGCTCAATGCTGGTATGCAAGTTATTGCTATTGCTACTACCCACTCCACAACAGATCTTACAAATGCCAACATCATTGCAAGACACATTATTGACGTACAAATCTCCAAAGATAATTCTCAATCAGAAAACGGCTTAATTATCCAAGTAGCTAAAATGTAACATTCTGAACACGTTCAAACTCAACGGTAGAGATAACGTTCGCATAAGGCATTGCGAGTGCCGCCATAAAAGCCGCATGAACCTCGGCAGCTTTGACTATTTGATCCTCAAACTCCAGGTCTCGCGTGGCACAAGCATCCTGAATGACGATGCACTGCAATCCAAAATCGAAGGCAGCGCGGGTTGTGGCATCAATGCACATGTGACTCATTGCACCACAAATGACCACTTCCTCAACTTCAACGTCTTTGAGGTGCTGGAGTAGATGGGTGTCTCTAAAACTATTCGGAAAGTGTTTCACCACAACCATTTCGTTTGGTTTGGGAGTAACACTTTCATGAATTTCAGCCCCTTTTGTATCTGGCAAGAAAAATGTTGCTCCCGGTTGTTTCGAGATGTGCTGTATATGAACGATCGCTGATTGTTGATCTCGAAATCTCTGTAGCAGTTTCCCAGCGTTTTCTGCCGCTGATTCGATATCAACAAGTTCAAAGTGTCCACCCGGAAAGTAATCATTTTGAATGTCAACGAGAATCAAGCCCTGTTTCACGTCAGTTCCTATCATAAGTTCGTCCTGTATCGCTTTCTTGAGTTTGCACTTGAGGCTGAAAATAGCTTATGGCTCCATCTTGCAGTTGCTTCGATAGCATGAGTATGAGCGAATCATTTCAATAGTTCAAGTACGTACAATAGAGTTGGAAACTATTAAAAAGTATCGTTGGAACCCGACTCTATGCCGCAGAAACAATACATGTGTCCGGTAGAAGCCCTTGTCGATGTTGTGGGGGGCAAGTGGAAGCTGCCAATTCTCACGCTCTTGTTTCAGGGAACTAAACGCTATGGAAAATTGAGACAGCAGCTTCCGGGAGTGACGGAGCGGATGCTGACTATGCAGTTACGAGAGCTAGAACAGTCTGGTATTGTGCAGAGAAAGGTGTATGCGGAAGTTCCTCCCAAAGTAGAATACTCCCTAACTGAGTTGGGACTGGGCTTAGAACCAGTTTTACGGGTCATGCTGAGTTGGAGCGAGCAGTACTTGGGTGTGATTGAGCAGAAAGCAGATTGGTGGAAGGAGGTTAGTAAACCTTGATTGCATCTAAAATGTGAGCGATCGCACTCAAGCCGTTCTCGTGGCACTCAAGCGAGGGATTGCGAATTTGTAGAAGGGGTGGCGATCGCTCCTCCCATCCTATTCTTCGGACGCGGCTGCATAAGAAGTGAGCTAGAGAGATGTACCGTGCATCCAATAGTACATCTGCTTATCTCCGTAGTGAATCGGAAGATATGCGGAAAGTACTTGCCTAAACATCTCTAGCAGAGTATTCTGCTGAAGAATTCTGCCTAAACGCCGAATTGGGATCTTAGGCAGAAAGTTTCCGTCTATTCACCTTCTATGGGATCTTAGGCAGAATGATTCCGTCTATTAATTGTTAGGTTTCTTGGGTAATTAGTGAGAGCCGTTCTTAGAACTTATTTGTAGGGTGCATAGAACCGGATAGCCTAGCTGTATGATTCTTCATGATGAATATTACAATGATTGTGAGCTATGGCTAGGAGAGTAGAAGTTGTTCCGCATAACCCAAACTGGTGCAGCGCATTCGAGAATGAATCGAAACAAATTGCGGCTGCGTTGGGTGATAATGTAGTGGCTGTTCATCATATTGGCAGTACGGCGATTCCAAACATTCATGCAAAACCAATTATCGATATGTTGGTTGAGGTCAGAGAGATCGCAAAAGTGGATGAGCGAGATGCAGCGCTGCAAACATTAGGGTATGAGGTCATGGGTGAGTTTGGAATTCTAGGTCGTCGTTTTTTTCGCAAGGATAATGAAGCTGGAATTAGAACACATCATATTCATGCGTTCGAGGTTAATTCAGCCCAGGTAGAGCGTCATTTGGCATTTCGCGACTATATGAGAATTCATGCTGAAGACGCGCAGCAATACAGTGAATTGAAGCAAGAACTCGCCAAGAAGTACCCGACTGGTATTGAGGGGTATATGGACGGAAAAGATGGATTTATCAAAGAAATGGATAAAAAGGCGGCGGAGTGGCGAACTTCACAAAGAGGTATGTGACAGAAACCTAATAATCCGCTTGCACACCGACCGTATCTAGTTGGTTGGTTAAGAACGAAAGGTTACTCGCGGCGGGTGAAGCGGGTCGTTAGCTGGCTCAACTTACAGTGGCTCTAGAACTTTGAGTGCGATCGCATGAGCAGTTACATCGGTAACTCCCAACGTTTTCAGAATCATTTTTGTGATCTGCTCTGGATACTCTGACTCTGTCTGGCTAGAATGCTTCCCATTGCCATCAAACCAGTTCCCAAGATCAGGTAAAACAGGAGCAACCGTTATGCGAATTGCCATCATCGCCCTGGGAACCCAAGGTGATGTTCAGCCTTACATTGCTTTGGGAAAAGGATTACACGCGGCGGGTCATGCTGTGCGTTTATTGACGCATGAAAACTATGCAGGGCTGGTGAATTCTCATAACCTAGAGTTTTGCTCAATGCAGGGCAATGTCCAAGAACTGATTGAAACCCAGGAGATGCGTGACCTGCTTGCGAGAGGGAATTTTCTAGAGATTACCGCTCGTATGGCAAAAGAAACTCAACAGGCAGCCATTCGATGGGCACAAGCAGGCTTAGTTGCTTGTCAAGGCATGGATTTGTTGATAGTAGGCGTTGGCGGCTTAAACTTGGGTGTTGCCCTGGCTGAGAAGTTAGACATTCCCTTGCTGCAAGCCTATGTCTTTCCCTTCACTCCCACGAAAGCCTTTCCCGGTGTCTTGTTTCCCCAATTAATTGCCCGATTTGGTGGATCTGTCAATTGGCTGTCCCATCAATTGGTTCGCCAACTCCTCTGGCAGGGGTCTCGAACCGGAGACACACTCGCCCGCAAGCAAATCCTGAACTTGCCCGCAGCCCCCCTGTTAGGTCCCTACCACTCCCCGTATCTTCGCCGCTACCCTGTTCTCTACGGGTTCAGCCCCTCGGTGATTCCCAAACCCTCGGATTGGCAGAATACTCAGGTCACGGGCTACTGGTTTTTAGACGCAGCACCGAATTGGACTCCACCTGATGCCCTGATAGAGTTTCTCGAAAATGGCTCACCGCCTGTGTATATCGGATTTGGTAGTATGGGCAGTCAAGCTCCAGAGAAAACGGCTGATTTGATTTTGAGGGCGATCGAGCAATCGCAACAACGCGCCATTTTGCTTTCTGGTTGGGGTGGTCTGCGACCAGAAAACTTGCCGAATCGCGTTTATCTAGTGGATTCTATTCCCCATGCCTGGCTCTTCCCACGGGTTGCAGCGGTGGTACATCATGGCGGTGCAGGAACAACAGCCGCCGGTCTGAGAGCCGGAGTGCCGGCGATCGTGACTCCATTCTTTGGCGATCAGGGCTTTTGGGGGCAACGGATTGCCGCATTGGGCGTTGGCACCAAACCAATTCCCCGCAGGCAACTGACCGTCGAACGACTGACCCAGGCGATTCAAACGGCTGTAACCGACCAATCGATGCGTCAGCGAGCAGCGAAATTCGGGGCGAAGATCCAAGCGGAAGATGGAATTGCCAATGCCGTTGCTGTCATAGAGAGAATGGGACGATGACTGTCTGCTCATGTACCCGTTTGACTTTCACTCTGCGCTTCAAGTTCACGCTGTAAGGCTTCGATCTCATCCAAGATTGGCATGAACCGTTGTCCAAATACTGTCAACTGGTATTCAACGTGGGGCGGAACAGCAGGGTAGACAATTCGTTCCAAGATGCCCAGGCTGACCATGCGGCGAAAGTAGTAGTTTTGCACTTTAGGGGTCAAGCCCTCTAATTCACGCTCGATCGCGCCAGGGCGACAAACTCCTGCACGAATCAGCCCCAGAATCCGCAGCGACCACTTACAGCCGAAAACAGCCTCTACAACTTCTGCAACATCTGGAATAGACGAACTTTGTTTTTCCTGAGAAGACCGCATTTCTTTCATAAAAGTACCCTGCCTAACAAAATTGTGCCCGCTTGCGGGAGCCTGTCGCGCTCTCTATGCTTTGAATCACAACCAGCATACAAGCAGGGAGAACCCATGAGTTTAGAGCACAAAGTTGTTGTGATTACAGGTGGTGGCACAGGCATTGGTGCAGATGCGGCTCAAGCCTTTCATCAGGCTGGGGCTAAGGTTGTTCTGAATGGGCGGCGGGAAGATAAGTTGGCTCAGACCGCAGCCGCGATCGACGCTTCTGGAGAAACAGTTGCCTATGTAGTGGGCGATGTTGGACAGCCCGAAACCAGTCAGCGAATCACAGCACTTGCCGTTGAACGATTTGGCGGTGTGGATGTGCTGTTTAACAACGCAGGTATCTTTCAACCAAAACCGTTTCTGGATCATACTGAGGCAGATCTCAATGACTATCTGAATCTCTTACGTGGCTATTTTCTGATGTCACAAGCGGCTGTCTCGCAAATGCGTCAACGTGGGGGAGGAGCGATCGTCAACATTGGTTCAATGTGGGCAAATCATGCGATCGCTGCCACACCATGCAGCGGGTCTTCCACAGCGAAGGGTGGTGTTCATGCGCTGACTCGTAGTCTGGCGATCGAATTTGCACCAGAGAACATCCGAGTCAACGCGATCGCCCCTGCTGTGGTTGAAACCCCACTCTTTGAGCCATTGCTAACTCCTGAACAGTTAGCGGCGTTCAATGCCTTTCACCCAATCGGTCGGAATGGGCAAGCTCAGGACATCACAGAGGCGGTTCTATTTCTAGCGGATGACTCCTCTTCTGGTTGGATTACAGGAGTTGTTTTACCCGTTGATGGTGGGGTCACAGCCGGACGCAATTAACCAACAAAGAAGGCAATCACCCTTCGCATTCATTCTGCTTCTGAGTCGTTGTAGAAGTTGGATAGAAGAGTGCTTGCTAGGAATCTAAAAGCTCATCAGGTAAGCGTTTTAGGATTCGCTGGAAGGGTTCGGTATTTTTGAGACTCCGCGCCAGCATGAGCGCACCTTGAATCTGTAAGATGGCATCTTCAGCCTTTTCACGAGCTTGAACAGCACTAACGCCAGTTTCAGCAATCACTTCTACACCAGAACCCAGAATTCAACTTGGTGAAGATGACATTTACTTCGTTGACATCGCACCTGTCTGGAATGGTTACGAAGGAGATGCAGGACATACGTTTGTGACGGGTTCTAATCCTGAGCTAGAGCGCTGCGCTCTTGATACTAGACGAATTTTTGATTTAGTATCAGAGAAGTGGAGAACCGAATCAATCAATGGTCAAGAGCTTTACGAATTTGCGGCACAAACTGCTCAAGAACTAGGGTGGATGCTGAATTTGAAAATGGATGGTCATCGTTTAGCGGATTTTCCACACACAGCTTATCACTCTGGGAAACTAGCAGCAGTTCCGTTCCATCCGTCTCCTAAAGTTTGGGTGTTAGAGATTCAGATTAGGCATCCTGATAAACCCTTTGGAGGCTTCTACGAAGATATTTTGATGTGAATGATTAGTGCTGATTCAATGAGTGAAATTATCATAGAATGTCAAGAGTATCTGTGAGAGATTTAGCGATCGCACCGTAAGCAAATTTCACACTACTCATAGGAAGACAATGTATTTCTATGGTGTTCGCATTCAATCAGCTTAGACTGCAAGTTTTTTCGATTCAATAGCGACCGCATTGCTCTTCATTTGTATGGCTGAGATCATTGCCTTTGCAGGACCTTCATTACCTGCTATTCCTGATTCAACTTGGAACTTATTACTAAACCAGGTACAACTTCAACCACCGGCTCAGGAGGGTGACATTCTTGCTGTAATAGATGAGCGCCCTCACACACTGGTGCTGATAGACGGGTACTATTTTGATGGTCGTGACCATATTGTAGCTGCTGTCAAGCCTCAAGAATTAATTACAGCAGTCAATGCTGGTATTCGGCTCATTGGTGCTGCCAGTATAGGAGCAATCTATGCGGCTGAATTAAGCCAATATGGGGTTGTGGGTGTGGGTCAGGTTTTCGAGTGGTTTCGAAACGGCATATTACGAGGAACTGATGAGCTTATCATTTTGCATCTTCCGGAAGAGTTCGGCTATCAACACATTACGGTTGCCCTTGTAGAAGTTCGCTATGCTTTGCAGCAATTAGTCAACGAGCAGTTTGTCTCTGCTGCTGCCAGTCAAGCTTTTATTGCAACTGTTAAAGAATTACCATTCCCTGAGCGAAGTTTAGACGTAATTCTGCAATTAGCGCGTAGTTACTTAAATGAGTCAACAATTAAAGCATTGCAGCTTCGTTTGACTTCAAATAGCGTTAAACAAGCTGATACAAAATTAGGACTTCAATTTGCCTTATTTGAGTCATGATTTGAGAGTAGCAGATGAGCGTGAGCGAGATTGATTCGTTTGTTGCCCGCACGATCGCTGGTCAATACGATCTCCTTCATCTACAAATCGAGCGATCTCGCTCAAGCCGTCCTGGTTGCGCTCAAGTGCGGCATTGCTAACTTGTAGAGAGGGGGGCGATCGTCAAAAAGCAAATTAGGAGAACTCAGCAAGAATATATCGATACAACTACATTTGGTAGAACTAACTTAGTACAAGTTTTATCCAATGCTAGAGAAGTTAGTATGATTGCGAGAATGTGGCATGGTAGAGTGCTTACCTCTAAAGCCAAAGCATACCGAGAGTTTTTGAACATGCGGGCAGTTCCAGACTATCAATCCGTGGAGGGTAACGTCAGTGTTTACATCTTTGAGCAGTCCGAAGGAGACATCACCCAATTTGTTACACTCTCGTTTTGGAAAAGCATGGAGGTTATTCAAGGCTTTGCGGGTCAAGATGTAGGGGTTGCAAAATACTATGCAGAGGACAAGGACTTTTTGTTTGAGTTTGAGCCAAGAGTCTTGCATTACGAAGTTGTAGGGCAATCACAATGACAATGATTACTTTTTCTGAGCAGCGAGATATTACGATTGAACAAATTCTGCCGATATACAGGGCAAATGGTTGGTCTTCGGCTCAAAAACCCCAAGCTTTGTATCAAGCATTACTCAACTCACACTCGCTTGTCTCAGCGTGGGACAGAGAAAAGCTAACCGGAATTGGTAACGCAATTTCGGATGGATTTTTAGTTGTTTATTATCCCCATCTGTTAGTTCATCCAGATTATCAAGGTCAGGGGATTGGCAAAAGAATTATGGAAATCTTAAGGAAGCGGTACGAGGAAATGCACATGCACATGCTTGTAGCTGATAGTGAAGCGATCGCCTTCTATGAAAAATGTGGGTTCACAAGGGCTGGAAAAACAGAGCCAATGTGGATATACGGTGGCGACGATCATTAAGCAAAGGTCACTCAGTGATCACGAGACGGTAATGAGAATTTGGCGCTAATACAGAAGCGATTTACCGCCACCACCACAGCAAACTTGCTGAATGAGAAGATTGACTCATGCTGACTATTACGATCCTGTAGTTGTACATGGGAATACCAAAGACATAGAGACTGGCGGTTAGCAATTCCTCAATCAACTCATCCGAAATCATCAAGGCAGCTTCTAACGATGGCGTGAGTTGCTCCGGTGGAGCGAATGCCGCAGCAATCCAGGCTTCATCGATCACGGGCACTGGATAGCGTCCTAAATCTCGGTATGTGATCGCATCATTTGGACGAATTTGTTTCCACACATTGATGAACTGTTTGGTCAATGCGCGAGAGATTGATCGTTCTCCTCTCGGACTCGAATCTAAATGCAAAATGTGTGTCATTTCAGATACTTTCTCCATCGATTGTTAATTGCTGGTATTGTGCGTCTTCAAGGAATGCCGTTTTTCTTTGAGTTTTTGGTAAACCGCAATCAGGAGAGCATTACTGATCAGCAGAACCATTCCAAATCCAATCAGCGTGCTCACAGTTCCGAATCGCTCAGATAGAAACCCAATCAGAATCACGGGAACGCCATATCCCAGATAGGCACAGACAAAATATCCAGAGGTGACTCTTGCTGATTGAGAGCCACCCAGCCGTACCACTTCAGCTAATCCACCCAGGTAAGTAAATCCGTAGCAAGCTGTACCCGCGATCGCCACTCCTGCCAACACTAAACTCAATTGACCGAGCCATGCTCCACAGGTAAAAATGAGGTAGCCCAACACCAGCAGCACAGCCCCAATTTGCAGCGATCGTCGGGCTTCTAGTCGTCGAGCAACAGGCTGAAACAGAACGCCTGCAATCACGATAATGAATAGCATTGGACCTGACCAGTTTGGCAGTCCGTACTGCGCTAATTGAGCGGGAAGAATCACGCCAACGATGCCAGCGAGTGACCAGGCAAGGGCGATCGCCAACCCTGCCCAAATTGTTCCTGGTGGAAAGCTCGGCAGTCGAATCAATGAGCTAGAAGTTGTGGGTTGTTCAGGGATGCCGATTGCCAAACCAATACAGCCCAGAATCAGGACGAAAATCACCCAGTAGCTGAACGGCACCAGCGATCGCTGATAGGACAACACCACGTTCGTAAATAGAGCGCCACTGGAAAAGCCCAATGAGGTGGTGAGACTGATGTAAGCGGCGACCTTCTTAGCGTTCTGGGGCATCAAAGCCGATAGATATGCCGTTCCCGTTCCAGTAATCAAGCCCACTCCAATTCCTTGCAAAACTCGCGTGACGAATAATGTGTAGATGCTGGGTTGAGCAATCATCAGAAACGTTGCGACACAAGCAACGAGCAAACTTGCCAGAATCACTGTTTTTCGTCCAATTCGATCGGAGGCTCCACCCAGCAAAATCAAAGTAGGCAGGAGTCCTGCTACGTAGGTAGAGAAGGCGATCGCGGAGATGCCACTGCCAAACCCCGCCATTTTTGCATAGGTCCCGTAGAGCGGAATTTGTAAGTTTGCGGCATGGGTGATCAGAAAAACGGCGGCTGCCACAATGAGTACGGGTCGCTTCATGGGTTCTCACCTGTTTGATCCTGTGGCGGAATGATCCGTTGTTCAAACCGCTCTTTTATCAGACGGTCTCGTTCCGACAATCGCGGTTCTCTCTGAACAGGTTGAGGCTGAGGAGTTAAAGCGCACTCAGAGCGTTGCTGCACTTGGATTGAACGTTGAGTTGCTGGTAGTTTAGATCGTGTCGTTGATGATTCTGATGGTTTAACAGCAACACAAGTTGGTTGAGGGGATGGCTGCAATTGAGAGTCTGTTTGTGCATTTCCATTGATACTGAACAAAGTCGAAGACAGTAGAATTAAGCCAACGCTGAGCGTAAATTTCATTGTTTAAGCTCCTGAATGACAGGTGGTGTTGATTCAATCAAGATTGAGCTTTGTATCAGCAATTCAACAGCAAACTTTGGTGCGATCGCTCACACAGGAGAGACTCGGTAATTGTCTTGCTGTTGTTTAATTGCTAAAGAAAACTCTTTATAAACTAAATCTATAAGACCGTAATCAGTCTGTCTTGCACGTTCTTACGGTTTTAGACACATTCTTACTGACCTTTGAGGAATGCTTTGGGAGTGACACCAACAAGTCGTTTGAAGTGACGACTGAGATGGCTTTGGTGGGTGAAACCCAGATTATGAGCAACCTCTGCGATCGACGCTTTCCCCTGCCTCAGCAGTTGTTTAGCCCGTTCTATTCTACGTTGAATCACAAATTGATGCGGTGCAAGTCCAGTCGATTGTTTAAATAATGCAGAGAAATAGCTGGGGCTGATCTGAGCGATCGCCGCCAGTTCTGATAAAGTTAAATCTTGATCAAGATGATGGTCGATATAATCAGTAACTTGTTTTAATTGATGCCTTAATAAGCCCTGAACTGTTGGCTCAGGAATTTGTTTTTGGATTGAATAACGCCGTAGCAGATGGATTATGAGTGTAGTTGTGAGTGAGTCAACATACAGTCGATCGCTGAATTTATCTGCTTCAAGCACAGATTTGAGGGGTAAACCAATTCCATAAATCAGTGGGTCAGGTTGACTAAAGCTGGGTAAAAGTGCAATTTCGCTACTAGAAGTCCATTCAGATGCATACTGTTCAAAAATAGTTGAATGGAACTGAAGCAGAATAAAGTGGCATTCCTGCTTCCAAATCGCCCAATTATGAACATGAGCCGGAATAATTGTGACATCTCCCCGTTCTATTTGCCCAGATTGCAAAGATTGTGGTTGCATGTACCCAACGAAGGGAGAAGAGAGCCGCTGAGTATGAATGATAATTTGAGATTGGTTTAAGGCATTTTCAGGAACTTGATGAGGTGGTTGCTGGTGATATTCCAGTCGAATACCGTTCCATCCGGCGCGATCGCTGGAGAGGATTGGTGCCTTGGGATAAAGCTTCATCGCGTCATTCTGCTGAGTCAAGTCAACACCTATAGGATTTGAAGTGACCATTGCTTGTTTGACTCCTTTTAGCTGTAAACGCTATAGACCACCATTACAGTGCTACAAACTCCACTCGGCATTCTGCAAAACGACTCGGTAGCCATCGGGATCTTCAAAGGTAACTCCGTTTTTATCCCAGTAGGGGTTGTAGGAGGTTACGGGTTCATAGCCGATCGCGTTCATGCGCTCAACAGCCTGCTGCCATTCCAGTTGATTCGGCAGGTAAGAAACAATGAGATTGTCTTGAGTAGGAGCGCGACCGACCGTGTGTCCTTGATGATGGGTGAACTCAAAATGGTAGCTTTCTCCTGGCATCCCCACCATCACTCCGTCAAACCCTTCATGATTTTCAAAACGAGTGAGAATTTGTAACCCTAACCCTTCTGTGTAGAAACGAACCACTTGATCGAGGCGATCCGTTGGACGAGCAACCCGCAAAGTCTTTCCTTGCAGCATAAAGCTTGCCTCCTAAGAATTGGAAATTACAGCAACCGCATCAATCTCAAACAGCAGTCCCTCGACTGCCAGCCTTGGTACTGGAATCAGTGTGCTAGCGGGTTTCCGTTCTCCCTGCCACATCGCATTGCGCTCGGCTGAGATTAATCGTTGCTTCTCGGCATCATGATCGACCGAGAGGACTGTAATTTTCACAACGTCTTCTGGCGTAGCCCCGACTGCGGCTAACGCTATGCGAAGGTTGGCGAATGCCTGCTTCAACTGAGCTGCAAAATCAGTCGCTACTGGATTGCCCGTTTCATCCTCACCCAATTGACCTGCAATATAGACGAGCGTTGAATTAGCCGGAACCGTCGTGACATGGGTGTACCCGTAGTGAGATGGGTCGTGTAACCCAACTGGATTGATATGCTGAATCGCTGGAGCCATGTCTTACCCTCTTGAGTCAGAGATTTGTAACTGCTTTCTAAAGAAAACTCTTTAGAATGATCATAAGTAGTCAGCTTGACTTTGTAAAGCTTTTTCTTTAGATTATTGAGTATGAAGCCTGATCAACCCACAGAATCGAGTAGTGTTCGGACGCGACGATCGCTCATCCAGCACCTCAAGCAGGAGGGAGCCTTGGATGCAGAAACCCTTGCTGCCCACTTCAACATCACCGCAATGGCAGTGCGGCAGCATCTCTATGCCTTGCAGAAGGAAGGATTGGTGACGTATCAGGAAGAAGCTCGTCCGATGGGTCGTCCTGCCAAACTGTGGCAGCTTACCCCTGCTGCCAATCGCTTTTTCCCCGATCGCTACGCCGAGTTGACGCTGGGATTAATCAATTCGATGAAAGCAGCCTTTGGCGAGGCGGGACTCGATCGCCTGCTGGAAGTGAGAACTCGCGAACAAATTGGGACATACCAGGCGATCGTGCCCCGTACTGAGCCACTTCAACAGCGACTGCAAGCGCTAGCAGACCAACGAACGGAAGAAGGCTACATGGCAGAGGTTATCACTCAAGCGGATGAAACCTTTTTACTAGCTGAAAAGCATTGTCCCATTTGTGCCGTGGCGACTGCCTGTACGGGGCTATGTCGGATGGAGTTAGAAATCTTCCAAGCAGCATTGGGTGAGGACGTGATAATTGAGCGAGTTGAACATATCTTGAATGGCGATCGGCGTTGTGTTTACCAAGTAGCTCAGAAGTCGATGAAAGCGACACCTCCTTCTAAAACCAGATCTGTAAGAGAATGACAAAATCGAGTGTGAATCCATCCAGATTTGAGAATCTAACTCAAATTCTGCCTGCTCCTCCCCTGTTAACCAGTGCAGATGCTCACTGGAGTCATATCTTTTTCGCTTATTACCAGCATCCTGCAGCGGAGATTCGCCAGCATACCATTCCTTTTCACGTTTTGGAAGTGATGGATGCTGACGCGCGATCTCATCACGATCGGCAGATTGGTGAACATTGCCTATCCTATCCAATTACTGGTGGTGAAGCTATTCTATGTCCAGCTAATACTCATCATTGGACAAGTTGGGAAGAACATTTAGATTTTACTGTCATCGTATTTGAACCGTCATTTTTTGAGCACGTTGCTCATGAAACAGTCAGTGATACTCAGATTGAACTGTTGCCCCAGTGGAACGTCTTTGACCCGCTAATTCAAAGCATTATCAATGCACTCAAAGTCGATTTAGAGGCTGGATGTCCAGCAGGACGGATGTATGGTGAGTCTCTTTGCACCGCCCTAGCTGTACATCTGCTCAGACAATTTTTCATCACTCAATCAACACCGCTGAATGTCCACTATGGATTACCGGCAAGGAAACTGAAACAGATTTTGGACTATATCCAGGCTCATCTCGCCCAAGACATTGCGCTAGAGGATTTAGCTGCTGTTACAGGAATGAGTCCATTTTACTTCTCTCGCTTGTTTAAGCAGTCAATGATGGTAACGCCGCATCAATATGTGATTCGACAACGAGTCGAGCTTGCCAAACAGTTACTTAAACAACCCAATTACCGCATTGCAGACATCGCATTGACGTGTGGTTTTGCCCATCAGAGCCATCTGAGTCGTCACTTTCGGCGCATTACTGGCATATCTCCTAAACAATTTCGGATTCAGTAGCAAGAACGTGCTGATCTGGGCAGGATTGGGCGCGACTCGTTTGCAGAATTCCAATACAGTTTGAGTTGTTAATTTTGGAAATACAGTCATGGCGATCGCAAACACTGAGCTACTGCAAGCATGGGCAACCCTCTGGTCTTCTAACGATACAGATGCGTTCTTATCGCTTTTCACCCAAAACTGCCACTATGAGGATGTTGCATTCGGTTTAACTAATGAAGGAAAACCCCAACTGAAAGAGTTTTTCAGAGCAACTCGAACGGCACTGCCTGATCTGAAGATGAGTCTCCAATCTTGCTTTACAACGGAGAACCACGGAGCGATCGAATGGCTCATGACTGGAACTCATCAAGGAGCATTTCACGACATCCCCGCGACTGGTCAAGCCATTCAAGTTCGGGGAATGACCTGGATTGAACTAGAGGATGGCAAAATCAAGACCAATCGGGATTATTACAACCTCTTGACGGTTCTAAAGCAAATTGGCATGATGCTAGAGTTTGCTTAGTCCACACTAAGTGTCCTCATTTGATGCTTCAAACAGTCGGTCGCCCCGATGCAAGCGATACGCCATTTGATAGGTTTGCTCCTGGGATCGCATCGTCGGAGCATGAGCCGCCAAATATCGTGCCGCTGCTACCAACACGGGCACGCCCTCCTGTGGGTCAGACAACTGGATATACAACCGGAAGGCGGCTTCGATCGACTGAATCACGTGAAAATCCCGGTTTTCTCGCAACATCAGTTTTGCCAGCATCGCCATCAGTCGCTCTGGCTTACCACCGCTGTAGAGATATTGCGCTACCAATCGTCCCGCTTCATTCACCTGCTGCTGGCGATCGAGCAGTTCGGGCAGGCGCTCCAGTAAGGATTCTGGATCGGCAACCGTGTCCTTTGGCTCTGGTAAGCGGGCAGGCGGCACGTTGAGAAAGCGATTCAAATACACGCTCATCGCCGCATCAAACACACCGCGCAAAAGTTCGATCGTCGGGACTCGTCGGATGCCCTGCTGCACCGCATTGGCAAAGGTAAAGGGATGGTGGGCACTGTTCCAATCTCCGTGGTCATTATTGGTGTGGAAGCGAGCCACTCTCAAGGCGGTGGCATAGGTCACGAGTTGAGCGAGTTGCGCCTCCGTGCAGCCCGATCGCACCGCATTCAGCAAGCCATCCACGATCGCCTGAGCATCTTCACCCAGGAGTACTGGCAGCAACTCCGTGGGTTGAGTCCACTGTCCCTACTGTGACTGTCCAGTTTCCAAAGCGGCAGGTAATTGCTCAAACGCGGCTTCCAAGATCACAACTAGATCCACCGGATAGCGCCATGAACTCGATTCCTCCATCCGCGTTGCCCTTGCTAACCCTGCGACTAGGCTTGCCAACACCGGTTCTGGTTCCTGCCAATCAACGGCATCTAGTGCTTCCAGAGCCTTGTTGATGAAATCCAATATATGCCCGACATCCAGGTAACGATGGTCGGTTGCTGCTGCAAACAGCATCTCGGCAATTTGGGTATGGCTCATCCCCACCTGTACCGCTGTCACCAAACACCGCTCGGCGGCTTCACGATCGCGCTGCTCGATAAACTGGCGAAACCAGGCTTTGAGGGTAGAGAAATCCAGGTTGGCAGTCGGGAGTGGATGCACCCGAAAATGTGGGGGTGCGGCGGCACTGTCGCGGGCAACGGCAGCCAGTCCTTGATACAACGCACGGGGGCGATCGCTTTCATCCAGGTAAGGCAGCAGATTGATCAGGCAGGTCAGCATCGTCAGTCCGGTATCCCACCCGGCTTTGTTGTAGCGTGTGCCAAAGGCTAAACCGACCTGAAATATCTCGGTTGGGGCAACACCCAGATCGAGCAGGGCAATGGTTGACTTGGCAATCACCAGCGGAATGCCCTGCTCTAGACCATCCTGTAATCGTTGTTGCTGCTGCGCTTTGGGATTAGTCTGAGGCGCGACATCAACCCAGATTTCTCCAGCTTGAATCTGCACCGGGAACGATCGCCCATCGTCTGCCCAGGAGTCGAAGGTGCCACCACTCGCCAGGTCAAAGCGGGCATAGTGCCAGGGACAGGTGACAATACCGTCCTTACACACACTGCCATGCAAGGGGAAGCCCATGTGCGGACAGCGGTTATCGATCGCGTAAACTCGCTCGTTGCTGTAGAACAGCGCGATCGTTTGATGGTTGAGATGAACCAGCAATTGTCCTTTTTCCTGAAGTTCCGCCAGATTCGCGGCTCGCAGGAGAGTTTTAGGTCGGTCTGAGGTGGTCGTCATAGTTTATAAAGAGATTACTTTAGAAACATCCTAAGTCAACCCCTCTAGTTTGTAAAGCTTCTTCTTTAGTTTCTTAAACTGATTCTGTAACTGATCGCAGTTAAGACGAATGTATCAGCCTTGTAGGTGAGCGGTCGCACTCGATCTGCTGAAGCAATTACGCAGAACTTGGCTGTAGATTTATCCTTGACGAGGAGATACACAGTAGACTTGCTATAGATTCACCGAGTTAGCGAGGTATGCAGCAAGGAATTCGTTAAAGAGAGATATACATCGAAGCTCTGTAAAATAAGCTATCAGTCTCGCTTGACCTTGAGTAATCTGAAGGCAAAATTGACTGTTATTCTGTTGTAGAATTAGTTGAATTTACTCGTGAAAAGTTATGGATTCTTGGCTGACAGATGAAGTTAAACAATTGCTTTCTCAGCCTTGTCTGGCTATTTCATCTGTAATAGCGAAGAAATTAAACAATCGAATAAAAGTTATAAAGCAAAATATGGATGAGCGGGCACTCACCGAGTATTTAGTAGATGCCCTAGATATTTCATCACTGGAAAATGTATGGGGAAGCGTTCTCGAATTATTGCGAGATCAAAATATATACTTGCAGACTAACGTCCGAAAGTCTACAAAAGAAAATAAGACAGGAGCAGATATAGGATTAATCATTAATCGTCATATATATCAAAAAAAGGCTCAATCGAAGGTACGATATAGCTGTCTAATTCAGTGCAAAAGAGTTGATATTAATGGTGAAATAGGAGATTTCTATCATGAAGTTAGCTCTACAAAAAGGACTCAAAGCAGTTTAATGCTTGATATTACTCCTAGCGCTTTTTATTTTATTTTTACCCCTTCATCTCTACTCAATATTGATTATTCGCTAGTGCCCGTCGCCTTTATTAACACTGGGGAAGAATGTAAATCTCCACTGTGGGGTATGGGGCATTTTGGATGTGACGAAATATGGTTTCCACTTCTGTCAAATAATCAAATAGATTCTACAACTGGAGTTCTAGTTGTGCCTGCTCTCGCTGTAGAAGCTCAAGACAACAAAAGTAAAGACGCAAAATTAGAGGACATATTACCAAACTGCATGCCATTTTGGTATTGGTTTTCAGAAATATTAGTGGCTGGCTTTGTTGGTGACCCAAGAAAAGAAACAATAGATACAGCAACTAATAATGTAGATTTTTCTGTTGAAATTACAATTAATAATGGTTAACTAGATTGTGAGTCTTACGCAATGTTTAACAAGTTTATGAAGCAGACAGGCGAGAGATTTTGGAAGGATTACCAAAGCTATTTGCCGCTGCTCAACTCGGTCGTTACCATTCAGTCTTGACCCATAAACTAGCGATCGCGCGATCGCTAGTTTATTTAATGAGGCGACGCTCAAAAGGAGTCACTTCGTGAACGCGCTGACCTACTGGATGGACGATCAAGATGGATTGTGTCAGCACAAGCCACGATCAACGGGTAGGAAATTAGTTCTGCCCACTGCTAATCCGATGTAGCAGTGAGTGACCCTCTACAACCCAAACCGACCACGAAAAACGCATCTGGAACGGCAGCTTCTTTTCCGGGTAGCAAGCGATGACGGATGCGAGATTCAGTAATCCAGATCGTTTGACCCGCGATCGTCAGATTAACAGGCGACTCCAATCCACTCACCAAAGTTTCAATTTTTTTGGGTGTTTGAGTGTCCAAAATATTTCTGATTCGGAGCAATCGACCGTTGCCGCTAGAGACTGCGCCTTCGGTGATTAGTAGTGAACCATCAGAGGTAAATTGCATCCCATCGGGATTTTCTAGCGATCGCGGTAACGGAATCGCCTCTACTTTTGGGTTCCCTCGCGTTTGCGGTGTCACTCGTAGCAGCTTGCCACCTGAGAATCGACCGACAATCAAAACGCCGTTGGCAGCACGGGCAATGCCACCCAGCCCAATCTGACGAGAGCGAAACTGTTCATCTTCTGCCCAAACTCGGAGTTGCGTGGTTCTAGGGGCAAGGTAGTGGATGCGTGGACGCGAACTATCCGTTACATAAACGCCTCCGTTCTCATCCAGTGCAATATCATTGCTAAATCCACCATCAGGCATGGGAATTACTTGCAGGACTTTAGCGGTGCGAGTGTCGATCGCAAAAATCCGGTGAGGGCGACGAGTAATTTGACCGTCGCTGCCGTGAACACCCAAAAAATCAGGTGAAGCTCCCCAGAGAATGCCTCGCTGTTCATCCAGCCGCAAACTGGTTGCCGCGAATATCTTGTCTGTTCCATCAAAGAAGGTTTCTGTCTTGCCATTAGGGAAGATACGCAGGATTTGTCCACTGGTAACAGAGCCAACATACACTGTGCCGTTGCTGCTGTGAGTAATGCCATTGGGGTATTGAAATCCGGGTGGCAATTTGATTGTTGGAAGTAACTGCGGTGCAGAGAACGCTGGCAGAACGACAACGCTGCATGTCGTCAGCACGGTTGAATAAAACAAAACTTGGTTCATAAAGCTATATTCCTCATCATTACCAGGGCAACTCCTCACCGTTAGCGTGCCAGAATGTCCCGGAGTTTTGCAGATTCAGTTGCTCGATGCGCTGCAAAATTCCTTGCACTGATTCTGCAACCGGAATGCCACTGTGGTTTGTCATATCCGTGCTGACCATGCCGGGATGGAGAATCGCCACGGCAATCTGGCGCGGCTTTAGATCGATCGCAAGCGATTTGCCAGCCATTGAGAGGGCGGCTTTCGACATGCGGTAGCCATAGTAACCCCCGGAGGTGTTGTCGGCGATCGATCCCATGCGACTGGTGATCATCGCAATCTTAGAACCCGCTTTGAGATTGGGCAGCAATGCCTCAGTCACCCGCAATGCACCCATCGCATTGACTTCAAACTGTTGACGAATGCTGTCAAAGTTCAAATCCTCTAGCGTGGTTTGCTGAAACATACCAGCGTTGTTGATCAACACGGCGATCGTCCCGCCTTGCAGACGCTGAACCAAATTAGCAACAGAGGCATCAGAGGAGATATCAATGCCCGACTCTACCTGAACTTTCAAATCATCAAGCTCTGAAGACGAGGAACGACAGACCGCGATCACGGTTTCATTCATCTCTTTCAACTGTTGGCATAACTCGTAACCGATGCCACGGTTCGCCCCTGTAACCAAGATTGTCATGAGAGCCTCCTTATTTACGATCCAGCACTAGCCGCGAACTGGGTGCATCAAATCTAACGTTTCCGTTAACTAGGATATTGAGTTCACCTTGCAAATCCTAAAAATTATGGCTTCTGTCCTTTTGCATCTCGTTCTTGAAAGACTTCTTTAGCAACATTCATGCCATTGACAGAAACAGGAAATCCCACGTATTACCCCACGTAGGCAGACAGTTGAGTGATAATTTCAACAATTTCTTGGCGAGTACAACCCACATTTAACGCGCCGTTGATATGAAATTTAAGCTGCGGCTGCACATTGCCCAAGGCAGTTAGAGCGGCAACCGTGGCAATTTGGCGTGATTTCAAATCGAGTCCTGGACGAGACAGCAAATCGCCGTAGGCATATTCGACTGAATATCGCACCAGATCAGGCGCAATACCTGCAAAATTCTGTTGACCTCGCTCAAAATCATCCTGATTCACTCGGCGCACCAGTCGTAAGCCGCGTTGCAGTCGATCACCCACCGTTGTTGATGCTTCTTGAGTAACCGCAGTGCCTCCAGATTGAGCAAAGGGCAAAAACTGAATGAATCCAACGATCGCAAACACGACCACGCCCATTAGTGCAATTCGCATTAATCGCTGCATAGGAAATTAATCTCCAAATTTAGTTCTGATGATTCTTTGAGTCAACCAATTTTTTCCAGCGTCATTACGTTGATTGGCTCTGCCAACGTCTCCTCATAGGCTTGCAAAACTTGTTTCACGTAAGGCTGCTGGAAGTGGGCATCCAATGCCGCTTGATCCTTCCAGTTTTCGTACAGCACAAAAACGGTTGGATTGCTCGTGTCTTGCAACAAGTCAAATGTGATGCAGCCAGATTCGGCGCGAGTCGGGGTAAGCAAACTCAGCAAATCCTGCTGCATCCGGGCTTCCAGTCCAGGTTTGGCTTTGATACGGGCGACGATCGTTAGTCGTAAATCTGTCATAATTAGCCTTCTAAAATTGAAGATTGGCAGTTTGTGCTCGGCGGGTGAAGCTCAAAGCTCGAAGCATGACGTTTTAAGCTTGAGCAATTCACTTCAGAGCCTGAAGGATCAAGTCTAGAACCCGAAAAGTCGAGTTCAAAGCTCGAAGGCTGGTGTTCTGAACTGGAACAATTGACTTCGGATCTGGAAAGTCCGAGTTCTGAACTCGACAAATGCCCCTCAGAGTTTGAATGATTGCACTCCGATAGCGAAATTAGTCATTGGACTGGAATCAGTAGCGAAAACCAGGGATGGCAAAGCCCCCGTCAACGGCGATTGTCTGTCCCGTGATGTAAGCTGCCGCTGCCGAGCAGAGCCAGACCACCGCTTCTGCTACTTCCTCAGATTCGCCCAACCGTTTCATTGGAATGTGCTGAGTAAAGGCTTGCACTACCGCATCATTTGAATCATCAGGATTGCCAAAGCGCCGAAACATCTCTGTGTCGATGATGCCGGGGTTGACGTTGTTGACGCGAATCCTGTGTTGGGCGCACTCTAACGCTGCTGCCCGCACCATGCCATCCAGACCGGCTTTGCTGGCAGAGTAGATGGTCGAGCCGAGCATTCCGCCTTTTGCCAACCAGGAGGAGGTGTTGACAATGGCTCCCCCTGTACCCTGACGGATCATTTGCTCCACCTCGTATTTCAGGCAGAGCCAGACCGCTTTCAGATTGGTGGTAATGGTGCGATCCCAATCGGCCTCCGTCAATTGGGACATCGGGGCAAATACCCCTTCAGTGCCAGCGTTATTGAAAGCGAAATCTAACTGTCCATACAGCGAGACTGTTTTTTCAATTAGAGCCGCGATCGCTGTGGGTTGGGTGATGTCGGTTTTGACGAAGCTGGCTTCTCCGCCTGCTTGTCGAATCTGGTCAACTACGCTTTGTCCTTCCGCATCTCGACGGGCGGCAACGACGACTTTTGCCCCCTGTCTAGCAAATAGCAGGGCAGTGGAGCGCCCCATGCCCGAACTGCCACCCGTGACTAAAGCGACTTGATTTTGCAATTTCATTGTGACTTCTCCATTGGTTGATTTAGTTGCAGCGCAAAGTAGTGAGCAGTGTCGTTGTAGACACACTCAACAGATGAATTGGGATTAGATCAAATTTGGCTTAGCGTGAGGCTGGGATTGCCTCATCCGCTTGAGATTCACCCTCTGCCTCAGCGTCTCCCTGTTGCAGAGCGCGTTCCAGCATGAACGCTCGTCCGGCGGTCAGACATTCCTGGCGTTCATGAATCTGAGAGTAGGAGTAAGCTGGATCAGCCTGCTGACGGGCTTCTAACCCTTTGTAGTAGCCGATCTTCCACTGAATCACTTCCAGGTTGCGTTGCAGTTCCTGAATGTGAGCTTGCACCTGTTGTTCGTGGACCTCCAGTAGCTGGCGACGATCGCCAATTGCGTCTGGTTGTTCTCGAAACAGTCGGGCAAACTCTTGCATCTGTCGAATCGGCATCCCCGTTGCCCGCAGGCGCGTGAGAAACTCAATTCGGGCAATGTCTTCTTCGCAGTAGCGCCGATGCCCACTGCTAGCACGATCGACGGGTTCCAGGAGTCCATTGCGTTCGTAGTAACGCAGCGTGTGAACCGTTAAGCCCGTGGCTCAATAGGTGTTGCGGGGAGGTAAAACGAGGAAGCATAGACTAAGATGCT